>JALGZO010000250.1 GCA_025774865.1 bacterium
CTTCTTCGCCCGGACCCAGCGTGATCGTCCGCTCGACTTCACCGTCTTCATCCAGCAAGACGAGGCGTTCGCCCTTCGCATCGCTGATCCGCCCCGACCGAATCGGGAAACGCATTTCGGCCCCCATGATGCGCCGAAAGTCGTTTTGGCCGTCTTCCGCATCGAACAGGGTCCACACTACCCGCCACGTTCCGCGCTTCGCCGCTCCGGAAAGCTCGTGCTGCGCGAACGCGACGCCCGCCGCGACCGGGACGGCAAGAGCCGCGACCCCGAGTGTCCTGAAGAAGCTGAACCGCACCATGGTCTCTCCCGACATCATGTTAGCGGAGTCTTGTTGCCCGGGTCGACACGCTGGTACGCTGCGACGATGAGTCCCGAGGAGACGCCCTCCCTTCGATTCGTCATCCTGACCTCCGCGGCTCTCCTGGTCGCGTACCATCTCGGTGCGCTTTTCGCATTCGGGACGCTCGACGATCCGCGGGTCGCCCTCTTCCTGGCCGGTCCCGTCTTCCTGCTCGTGCCGCTCGTCGCGGCGCTCGGAGGGGCTGACCGCCCCTCGCGTCGAGCGGCGCTGCGCCTCGGCCCCGTCCCGCTCCGGGCGAACCTCCTCGGAACCGCGGCGATGATCGCCTGGCTGCCCGCCATTCTCGCGGTGACCGCGCACCTCGTTCCCGTGTCCGATTCTCTGGAGGAGTTCTTCGCCGATCTCCTGCGAATCGAGTCCGGGGCGGACCTGGGAATCGTCGTCGCCGGGGCAGCGATCGCACCGGCGGTTTCCGAAGAGATCTTCTTCCGGGGGTTCCTGCAGCGCGGTCTCGAGGGACACTTGGGACGCTGGCGGGGCATCCTTCTCACGGCGGCCGTGTTCGGCGTCGTGCACGGACCGTCGCGCGCACCGGCCGTCACGCTGTTCGGGGTTCTACTCGGCTGGATGGCGTCCCGGTCGGGCAGCGTGTGGCCGTCGGTGACCGCTCACGCGGCAATCAACGTGGTCGCGGTGGCGATGATCAACGCAGCGCCGAATGAGAGTCTCCCAGAGACGAGCCATCCGCCGTGGGCGATCGTTGCGGCCGGTGCAGTCGCCGGTGGTGCGTTCCTCTTCGCCTTCGCGCGCTCGATCGGCGCGTCGGTCAACCTCTCGGATCGAAGTGATCCCACCCCGCCGCCGGTAGCTCCTCCCTAGCACCCCCCCGCCGCATGATCACGGTCCCCGCTTCGCGGGCGGTGATCTCACCGATCGGCGCGACCACGATCCCGGCGTGACGCGCAGCTTCGTCGAGGATCTCCTCATGCTGGCGTCGCATGGTGAAGAGAAGCTCGTAGTCCTCGCCTCCCTCGAACGCGAGCGAAGACGCGTCGCGGCCCTCCGACAGCGCGATGCACTTCGCCGCCTCGTCCACCGGCACGGACTCTTCCTCGACGCGGCAACCGACGCCGCTCGCTTCACACAGACGGTGAAGGTCGAGAGCGAGCCCGTCGCTGACGTCGATCATCGCGGTCGGTCGAACCGGAGGGTCACCGTCCGGACTCGAGAGTCCCGTGAGAAGCCGAGCGACGTCGAAGCGCGGCTGCGGAGCCCGGTGCGCCGCTTCCGCTTCCCGGCGGGACCTCTGGGGAACGTCGGTCCTCACCTCGCCGGAGATCAGGCGCCGGCCCGCCTCGCTGCGACCCAGCGTGCCCGAGACGAAGAGCCTGTCTCCCTCCCGCGCTCCACTTCGAAGCAGGCTCTGCCCACGGGGAGCGGTTCCGATCGCCGTGATGTCGAGCGCGAGATGACCCCGCACGGTGTCTCCTCCCGCCACTTGCACACCCACCGGACTCGCGACCCGGTCGAGTCCTCGGTAGAGATCGCGCACGAAATCGATCGACGTGTCGGAAGGTAGGTGTAGACCGATGAACGCCGCCCGGCCTTCGGCTCCCATCGCGGCGAGGTCGGAGAGTGCACCCGCCATCGCGCGGTGGCCGATCTCGTCGGCGCGCAGGACACCGACTCGAAAGTGAACGTCTTCTACGAACGCATCCGTGGAAACGACGAGGTCGAGATCGTCTCCGATTTCGAGGACCGCGGCGTCGTCGCCGACGCCGACCCGGACCGGGGGAGAACTAGGAGTCCAGTCTCGGATCAGGGCAAGGAGGCCGCTCTCTCCGAGATTCGAGAGCTTCATTCACTCTCTTCCCGTCCCTCTTCTTCTCGAGTCGCCTCGTCGTCGTCCGGCTCCGACTCGAGCTCTCGCCAGGCGTAGGGCAGGCAGCGCAGCAAATCGCCCGCAATCATGCCGCGCCGTCCCAGTTCGCCGCGACAGATGTCGCCGGCCCGACCGTGCACCATCGCCCCGACGCGGGCGGCGGTCGGGGCATCGTAGCCCTGCGCGAAGAGACCGGCGAGGAGTCCGGCCAGCACGTCGCCGGAGCCCGCGGTCGCCATGCCGTCGTTCCCGAGGGAGCAGAGGTCGATCGTTCCGTCGGGGGAAGCGACGATACTCGGTGAGCCCTTGAGGATGACCTCGCACTCGAACTGGTCCACGGCGCTCCGCGCCGCCCCGACCGTGTCCTTGACGAGCTCCTTCGCCCGGCGCCCGAGGAGCCTCGCGAGCTCGCCGGGGTGCGGCGTGAGAATCGCCGGGGTGCGAGCCAGGTGCCGCGCCGAGTCCGTGCCGTCGTTCGCGACGGCGTTCAGCCCGTCGGCGTCCAGCACCAGGGGCTTCTGGATGCGCGGGAGAAGCGTTCGCACGAATTCCACCGTGGGATCCGACATCGAAAGGCCGGGGCCCAGCAGTACCGTGTCCGCCTCCCCGATGAAGGGCGCGGCGGTGTCGACGGCGCCTGGCGAGAACGTGCCCGACGTCGATTCGGGCGCCGGAAAGACCATGACCTCGGTCAACTTCGTGGCGCAGATGCCCCAGACCGATTCCGGCACGAGCAGCTTCACGACCCCGGCCCCCGCGCGGAGCGCGGCTTCGGCCGCGAGGCAAGCGGCGCCGGTCATTCCCTTCGAACCGGCGATCACGAGGACGCGGCCGAACGTTCCCTTGTGTCCGAGAGGATCGCGCAGCGGCATCAAGTAACGCATCTCCTGCCAGAGAAGCACGCCGGTGGAGATCTCGATCGATTCCTCGGGATAGCCGAGGTCGACGACCGTGATGTCGCCGCAAAGATCCCGCCCCGGCATCGCGTAGAGGCCGCGCTTCGGGAACCCGAACGTGACGGTCATGGTGGAGCGTACGCAGTCGAAATCGACGGCACCCGAGTCGGCGTTCATGCCGGTCGGCATGTCGAGCGAATAGACCCTGGTGTCCGATTCGTTGAGGAGCCGGGCGAGACGACGGATCGGATCGCGAAGCCGACCCTTCGAGCCCGTGCCGAGGAGCGCATCGATCGCGCACGTGCAGTTGTCGAGGTCCTCGGAGACTTCGCCTTCCGACCGCCCCGGCCGGAAGGGGCGGACCTTCACGCCGGAGTCCTCCGCGTGCACGAGGTTGCGCAACGTGTCGGAGGAGAGCTCGTCACGCTCGCCGATGACCCAGCACGTGATCCGAGCGCCCCACTCCTGGAGGTAGCGCGCGAGCACGAAACCGTCGCCGCCGTTGTTGCCCTTGCCACAAATGGCGACGACGTGTGCGCCCGTCTCGATCCCCGTGCCGGCCACCACGTGGGCGGCGCCGGAGCCTGCCCGCTCCATCAGGTCGAGGCTCGGGACCCCGTACTCCTCGATGGCCTTGCGGTCGATCTCACGCATCTCAGAAGCGGTGACGACCCTCAATGCCTTACCTCCCTGGCTCACCCGATGTCCTCATTCTCGGACCTGTTCATCGCCCTCTTGAACACCCCGATGGCCTCGTCTCCAACGGGCATGAAATGAACACCTTGGATCGAGGTCGAGGTTTCCGGACCCGGCGGTGGCGGCACGGACGAGCTCGGGCGACCTGAGCAGATCCTGGCCCATCGTCGCGGCGTGAATCGGCGACGCCTGCTCCCATCCAGAGGTGGTCGTTGGCGGCGTCGACGATGGCGTCGACTTTGGCCCCGGTCAGGTCGCCCGCGTCGACGACCACTCGGAGCCCTTGGAGGTTCCCCCCCATGGCGCTCCTCCGGTCCTCACTTGGAAGACTTCGCGATTTGCTTGCCGACGGAGATCTCTCCGTTGTCGATTCTCAGATGGAAGCCGCACGCCGGATTCGTGCAAACCCACGCCTTGTAACGGATCGGCGCTCCTTCCCGCCCGTAGTCGCTCAGCGGGATCAGGAGCCCGCCGTTGCAGGACTGACAGGGTGGGAACGTGGTGCCGTCAATTCCTGGCATCTTCGATCTACCCCCTCCCTTGGCTCAGCCGCGCCACAGATCCGGCCGAAACCGAGCGATCCAGGCCCGCCGCAGCACGTTGACCTCCCGATGAGCCGCTCGAATCGGCTCCGGGAGCCGGTACCGGGTCGTCGCTTCGAGAACCACGCGTCGGGCGCCCCGATGATCGATCCGGTGTCCCGGCGACACGAAGACAGGTTTCACCCTGTCTCGGGTTCTCAAAACGCTCCCGATAACCTCCCTTCCATCCCGGAGGGGCGTCCAATCGCCCTTCCGGATGCCCGGGTCTCTGGCGGTTCCCACGAGGCGCGTTTTCGCACACCCCACGGACGGGACCCTCCAGACGACGCCGAGATGGCTCGCGAGACCGAACCGACGCGGATGCGCGATCCCCTGCCCGTCGAAAATCACGAGATTCGGGCGTCTCTCGAGCTTCTCGTACGCCTTCTCGAGGACGGGCCCCTCCCGGAAGGAAAGATACCCGGGAACGTACGGGAAATCCGCCTCGCCCACCGCCGTCGCCATCTCGACCGGCTCGAGTCCGGGCCAGCGGAAGACGACCACCGCGGCGAAGAGCTTCCCGTACGCCCTCTCGAAGGAGACATCACAGCCGGCGATCCGGCGAATCCGACCTCGAAACGGCTGGATTCGAACCCGCCGCCGGAGAGCCTCCTGGAGGGCTCGCCCTTCGGGAAAGGTCCTGGGCCACCTGCTTCCCGTCGTCCCGGACCCGGTCAAGACAACCTTCCCGAAGGGCTGTGCTCCACCGAAACGCTGCAAGCGATGCGTTTCGAAGCACAGCGAACAGACGGTGTAGAGGACCTGCGCCGGACCGTCAAGCGAAGAAAAAGAACCCACCGAGAGGGTCGAAAAGGGGTTCCGAACAGGAATTCATGATTTCAGTATTGATTGAAGATTTCGAAGACCGTATATTGCGAAGTTCTTCCGGGGGTTACCCACGATGAGCGACGAAACCAGGACCCTTTCGCCGGACGTTCGCCAGTTCATCGAGGACATGGGAATCCGTTACGAGGAGGAAGGATTCCCGCCCATGGCCGGCCGCCTGGCCGGTTGGCTCCTTCTTTGCGACCCACCTCACCAAACTGCGGGTGAACTGGCCGATGTGCTCGGGGCGAGCCTCGGCTCGATCAGCGGCATGACCCGTCTGCTGATTCAATGCGGGATGGTCGAACGCGTCGGGGTGCCGGGTCAGCGGACCGCGTGCTACCGGATCAAGACAGGAGCCGCCTCGGAGATCATGTCCAGCTGGCTGGAGAAGACCAGAGCGCTCCGGGAGCTGCTGGATCGCGGCCTCGAGATGGCAGCCGGCACTCCGGCGGCCCGGACCCGCCTCCAGGACCAGAGGGACTTCCACGTGTTCATCGAGCGAGAGCTCCCTCCCTTGCTGGAGAAATGGAAGCGCGAAACTGGCGAAGGAGGGGCGCCATGAGGGCCTGGCCGGTTCTTGTCCTGACTCTGGCGGCGACGGCCGCCGCCTCGGCCCGGGCCCAGGAGGTGAGCGACGCGCCGGAGACAGTCGCCGGCATCCTGCGTCCGGATGGATCGACCGCGACGCCGTTGACGCTCCGCGACGTCGTGGACGCGGCGCTGGAGCACAACGCCCAGATACAGAAGGTGCGTCTCCGGAGGGAGGAGCTTCGCGGGCAGGGGTGGCGCGCTCGGGCGACGGGGCTCCCGTCCTTCGACCTGAACGGATCGTGGAATCGGTCTCGAGACCCGAGCTTTCTTCTCGATTTGCCCCCGGAGTTCACGGAGTCCGACTCCGCGTCCGGCTTCGGTCAGTTCTCGGAGCCCCTGACGCGCTGGCGCGGGAGCGTCTCCTCCGTGTGGGAGCTGAACCCGTTCCGCATCGTCAACGCGATCCAGGGGGTCGAGGTGGCGAACGACCAGTACCGGGAAGATGTCGAGGGGTCCGAATACGAGCTCGCCGAGGAAGCGATCCGCGGGTTCCACGAGATCGTCCTCCACCAGCAGCGAGTCGAAGCCCTCGACGCGGAGATCGCGGAGCGCACGGAGTTCCTCGACGCGACCCGTCGCCGCCTCCAGCTGGAGCTCACCACGCCGCTCGACACGCTGCGCGCGGCGGTGGCGCTGGCGAACGTGATTCCCGTACGCCGTCGCGCGGCGAAGGACCTGTTCAATGCTGCCTCCCTTCTGAACCTCGTCATGGGCCGCGACGCCCTGACGCCTCTCAGCATCGAGTCCCAGTTCGACGCCGAGCGCATCTCGATCGACGTGACCGAGGCGACGACGCTCGCCTACGACCGGCCCGACATTCGCAGCCTCGAGCTCGAGATCGACTTCCTGCGTAAACAGCGGGGGGTCTTCCGGGCCGACGCACGTCCGTTCGTCTCGGCGTACGGTTCGTACGGATACGTGGCGAGGACCGCGGGAGATCTATTCGAAGGACAGAACGACTTCTGGGACGTGAACGTCGCGCTGACGATCCCGCTCTGGGACGGCTTCGAGACGAAGGGCCGGGTGATCGAGACGAACGCCGCGATTCTCCAGACCGAGAAGGAGCTCCTGAGTGCGCAGCAGCTCGCGCAGGTCGAGGTTGCCGTGACGCTCGAAGAGCTCGCGGCCGCCTGGGAGAACTACGACGCCGCGCGCTTGAACCTGGAGGCCGCCGAGTCCGCGCGGGATCAGATCGCCCTGCGTTACGATCTCGGTCGCGCGCACTATCTCGACTTTCTCAACGCACAAACCGCGCGCCTCGCGGCCCTGAGCCAGACGATCGAGGCGCGCTACGAAGTGCTCGTCCAGTCCGCGGTGCTCAAACGCGTGCTCGGACTCGACCCCATGCTTCCGTTCTCCCGCGTTCGGGAAGCGCTCGAAGGGAGCACCCCATGAGACCAGTCGTCGCCGCCGCCATTCTCCTCGCGTCGTCGCTGGCGGTCGCCGGCTGCGGAGACGGGAGCCAGGCGGAGAACGGCCCCGGTGCGATCGCGGAAGTTCCCGTGAACGTCCGCGTCCTCACCGTCGAGAGGACCGATCTGCCCGAGCATCTGGCGATCTCCGGCCCGCTCCGACCGATCCACGGCACCGACGTGAGCACGGAAGAGTCAGGCGTGGTGGCGGACATACCGCGGGACAAGGGAAGCTCCGTCGCGCGCGACGAGGTGGTGGTCCTGCTCGAGCGCGAGGTTCTCGAAGCGTCGATGCGGGCCGCGGAAGCGGGCCGAGACCTCGCCGCGTACACGGCCGAGCGCACGCAGAAGCTCTTCGAGGCGAAGCAGGCGAGCCGCGAAGAGGCGTTTCGCGCGGAGACCGAGCTCGAGGAGGCGAAGGCGAACGCCGACATCGCCCGTCTCCGCTGGGAACGGGCCGCGGTCAAGGCCCCGCTGGAGGGCATCGTCGCGGACCGGTACGTCGAAGCCGGCGAGTTCGTCACGGCGGGGACGCCGGTCGCCCGTATCGTCGATCCGTACACGTTGAAGCTGACATCGCACGTGTCGGAGCGCGAGGTGATGGGGATCGAGCCGGGCTCACCGGCGCGCGTCACACTGGACGGACTCCAGCGCGCGGTCGACGGCTACGTGCACTGGATCTCGTTCGAGGCGGAACCCATGAGCGGGAAGTTCCAGGTCGAGGTTCGGATCGACAACCGCGACCTGGCGCTGCGCCCCGGCGTGGTGGCCCGGGCGGAAGTGCTGACCCGAGTCCACGAGGGCGTGCTGGTCGTGCCCCGGGACGCGGTGATCCTCGGCCCCGCCGGTCCGTCCGTGTTCGTAGTCGACGGCGACCGCGCGAAGAACCGCACCGTTACCCTCGGCCCCGACCAGGGTCTCATGGCCATCGTCCTCGACGGATTGACCGATCGTGAGAGGATCGTCGTCCGCGGTCAGCGCGATCTGCGCGACGACTCGCTCGTCGAGGTCCGCGAAGTGGCTTTGGCCCTCGACGGCTCCCTCGAGGACGACCCGTTCGAGGTGAAGGCCGCCGCCTCCGAAGAGCCCGCCGACGTTCGCACCGTCGCCGAGGGGCACACGCCGTGAAGATCACCGACATCTCGATTCAACGCACGCCGACCGTCTTCGCCCTCATGGCGATCGTGGCCTTCATGGGGACGGCGTCGTATGTCGCTCTTCCCCGGGAGTCGGCGCCGCAGATCGAGATCCCGTTCGTGATGGTCTTTGCGCCGTACTACGGGTCGAGCCCCGCCGACATGGAGAAGCTCGTCACCCGGAAGCTCGAGACTCAGCTGCACGGGCTTTCGGATCTGAAAGAGATGACGAGCACTTCCGCGGAAGGCGTGTCCTCCATCGTTCTCGAGTTCGAAGTCGGAATCGACATGTCGGACGCGCTGCAGAAGGTCCGAGACGCCGTGGAGCTCGCGAAACCGGAGCTGCCCGCGGACACGCGCGAGGACCTCATCGTGAAGGAGTTCGACTCGAACGAGCTGTGGCCGGTCATGGACGTCGTCCTGTCCGGGGACTACGACCCGGTCCGGCTGAAGAAGGCGGCCGAGGACCTTCAGGAGGCGATCGAGCAGATACGCGGCGTGCTGGGCGTCGGCCTCACGGGGGGAGTCGAGCGCGAGGTCCGCGTGGACGTGGACCCGGAGCGCCTGCGCTTCTACGCCCTCGGTCTCACCGACGTGATAGACGCGATCCGCGAAGAGAACGTCACCATTCCGGGCGGGGAGCTCTCGCTCGGCACGTACGACTACCAGGTGCGCGTCCCGGGCGAGTTCTCGGACGTCGACACGATCCGCGACATCGTCGTGAATCCCGCGGTCCTCCCGCCGGTGTACTTGCGGGACGTCGCTTCCGTGTCGTTCGGGATCAAGGAACGCGAGTCCATCTCGCGCCTGAACGCCTCCGATTCCGTCACGCTTTCGGTCAAGAAGCAGACCGGAGAGAACATCATTCGCATCGCGGGCGAGGTTCGGAAAGCGATCGACGAGATGCGTCCATCCCTACCGGAGGGGACCCGAATCACCGTGGTCTCCGATCAATCGGTGCAGATCAAGGACATGGTGGCCGAGCTCGAGAACAACATCTTGAGTGGGCTGATTCTCGTGGTGGTCTGCCTCTTCCTGTTCCTCGGCATCCGTAACGCGTTCTTCGCGGGCGCGGCCATCCCGTTCTCGATGCTGATCTCCTTCGTGGTGCTGCGCTTCCTCGGAATCACGCTCAACATGGTGGTGCTCTTCTCCCTCATCCTCGCGCTGGGCATGCTCGTCGACAACGCAATCGTCGTGATCGAGAACATCTTCCGCAATCGAACCGGCGGCATGCCGCTGAAGGAGGCCGCCCTCAAGGGGACCGCGCAGGTCGCGACGCCCGTCGTCGCCTCCACCCTGACGACGCTGTGCGCGTTCGGGCCGCTGGTCTTCTGGCCCGGGGTGATGGGCGAGTTCATGAAGTACCTGCCCATCACCGTGATCATCACGCTGGCCGCTTCGCTGCTCGTCGCGCTCGTGTTCAACCCGGTGCTCTGTGCGACTTTCATGAAGATCCCCAAGGCGACCGGTGGAAAGCCGAGACTCGGAGACCGGATGCTGCAGTTCGGCCTGCGGACCTACGATCCGGTGATCCGCTGGGCCCTGCGCCACCGGGGCAGGACGCTGGCGGGAATGGCGGTGATCTTCATCGCAACCCTGGTCGTGTTCGGCCGGTTCAATGCGGGGATCGAGCTCTTCCCGGACGTCGATCCCACGTACGCCTTTGCGTCGCTCGAAGCGCCGTCGGGAACGCGGTTGGAGCTCAGCGACACCTACGCCCACGATCTCGAGACCGCGATCCATGACGTCCCCGACCTCACGGCGTTCGTCACGAAGGTGGGAGAGGGCGGCCAGGACAACTTCGGCGGGTCCTCCGGCGGTTCTCCTCACCTGAGCCGCGTCTCGATGGAGTTCGTCAAGAAGGAAGAGCGCTCGCAGTCGTCGCGATCATCGCTCTCCGCACTGAGGACGGCGCTCGAGTCCTTCACGGGAGCGAAGCTCGTGATCGACAAGTTCGACGAGGGACCGCCGACCGGGAAGCCCGTGAACATCGAGGTCACCGGGGACGATTTCGCGAAGCTCGGGGACATCTCGGAGGAGATTCAGGCTCGCATCCGAGACATCCCCGGCCTCGTCAATCTCCAGGACGACCACGATCGCGGCCGTCCCGAGATCCAGATC
>JALGZO010000251.1 GCA_025774865.1 bacterium
GGACGGCCCGGGTGCCGCCGATCCGCTCGAAGGCTCCCTGGCGGAGGGCGTCGAGCAAGCGCTCCTGCAATCGCGCGGGCAGAGACGTGATCTCGCGCAGGAAAACGCTCCCGCCTTCCGCGCTCTCGAGCACTCCGACGCTCGGCTTCCCGGTCCCGGAAATCGCTCCCTGGCCATGCCCGAAGAGCTCGGCCTCCAGGCTCGCGTCGGAGAGTGAGGCACAGTCGACCGTGACGAACGGAGCCTCCCCACGAGCCGACATCTCGTGAGCGGTGCGCGCGGCGAGCTCCTTGCCGGATCCCTTTTCACCCGTCAGGAATACGGGTACGTCCAGCCCGGCCTGCCGGTCGATTCGCTCGCGCAGATGTTCCATCACCGCGCTGCGCCCGACAACCTTGCGGTAGCCCTTGCGCCCGCGAAGCTGGTTCCGGAGTCCGGCAACATCCTCGAGGAGACGATTCTGGCGAAGAGCTCTCACGGCCGCCACCTGGACCGCCACCCCATCGAGGTCGCGGTCGAGCACGTCGTGAGCATCGTGGTGCAGGTGGCGCAACGCCTCGGCCGAACCTGCCTCGGCCGTGAGGATGACGAGGACCACCGCGGGCCTCGCGCGAGCCGCGCGCCCCAGGAAGTCCGTCGTCGCCACGCCCGGCGCCTCGAGATCGACCAGCGCGATTCGGATCGGGCGGGTGCGCAGAATCTCCAGCGCCTCGGGACCGCTTCCGGCCTCCACGGCTTCTACGCCGGCTTCGGACAAGAGCGTTTTTGCGCGCCTCCGGATCCCTGGATCACGATCAAGCACAAGGGCAAGCGGACGCTCCATGCTCCCCGTCCTCCTAGGCCACCCCATAACTCTGCCCCCCGGGGCCGAGCGCGACCTCCGAGTCTGTTTCGGAAGTATACCGTCGCACGTACCCGAACGGACACACTCTCTTCTCGATAGTGATCTTCGCGTGGCAAAAGAGCCCGACGAGACAGCCCGCGGCGATGCCGACAGGCCGCGTCCGAAAAGAGGAGTGTCGGAGTCCGGTACTCCGTATCATGCCGGGACAGCAACCCAACGGAGCGCGACCCGGCTTCGGCACTGCCGTGTCGGGGGCCGCGATCCGAGCCGCACGCTCTCCACATCATGGGGGCGTAGCAACGAAGGAAGGAACCCCTGGAGTGGCTACTGGATGTAGCCCAGAGCGCGAAGTTCCTCGAGCTGCTCCTCGGAGAGCAGCTCCTCGACGCTGGCGTCGGCCTCGCCTTCGCGTTTGGCCTCGGTCCGGCGCGCCCAGTCCTGTAGCACGGCCCGGAGCCTTTCGGCCCGATCCCTCTGCTCGAGCGCGAGGTTCGTGCTCTCCTCGGGATCGGCGGCCACATCGAACAGCGCCACCCGGTTCCCGATGGCGTCGTAGATCAGCTTGGCGTCCCCGATCTGCATCGACGTAAGATCGATGGGCGTGACCCGACCGGGCTGGTGCACCTGCGGGTTGGAGGTCTCGGCGAAGATCGGCCGGGCCTCGGCGCGGAACGGCTCCTGAAGCGGAAGGGAGACCCCCTCGATGCCATCCGGCACCGACACGCCTGTTTGCTCCAGGATCGTGGGCATGACGTCCACCAACCCGACCGGATCGTCCACGGCTCCGACCCGGCCGTCGGGAAGCCGGAAGATGAGGGGCACGTGCAGAAGCTCACGGTGGAGCGTTCTCGTGTGCCCGATCCAACCGCGCTCCATGAACTCCTCGCCATGGTCGGCGGTGACCACGACGACCGAGCCGTCGAACAGGCCGAGAGATTCGATCTCGTCGAGCAACCGACCGATGTGGTGGTCGGTGAATCGGATCTCCGAGTCGTACAGCCCCTTCAGGTAGTCCACGTCATTCTGAGTGAACTGCCCACGATCCTGCCACAGCCGCTGGATCGGCACGCCGCTCCCGAGCGAGCCGTCGTACGCCGGGGTGAAATCGAACTCCGGGTGAAGCATGTAGTTGTAGTGCGGATCGAAGTAGTGCACGAACAGGAAGAACCTCTCGTCGCGGTGCTCTTTGAGAAACTGGATCGCGAGGTCGGTGACCCGGGGCGAAGAGATCTCGCTGCGTTCCACGCTCGCCGACTCGTCGTAACCGTCGAAACCCCTCCCGAAGCCCAGCTGCCTCGTCAGCATGGAGACCGAGATGATCCCGTGGGTCCGGTAGCCTTCAGCCTTCAGGATCTCGGCCAGGGTCGGGAAACGGTCGCCGATCGGACGGGGCTGTTCGAAGCTTGCGAGGGCGGACGGATACTGCGACGTGAACAACGAACCCATCGACGGCGTGGCCCAGGGGGCCGCCGCGAATGCGTTCCGGAACACCACCGACATGCCCGCCAGACGATCGAGATTCGGGCTGGTGGTTCGCGAATACCCACCGAAGGAGAGGTGATCGGCCCGTAGCGTGTCGACCACGATGAGCACGACATTCGGCCGGGGCGGTTCGTCGGGTGCCGTCGCGGTACCGCCGCACGCGGCCGCCAGCAGCACACACGAGGCGACGAGCCCGCCTCCTTGCCGCCATACTCGAGTCATCTTCGTGCGCATGATCCTC
>JALGZO010000252.1 GCA_025774865.1 bacterium
CTCTGCGCCTGCGGGGTTGCCTTCTTCCTGCGGGCAGTGCGCTCCGCGTCGCAGGGCGGCATCGAGATCGGCTTTCATCCGGAGGAGGCGCTCACGATGGCGGCGCAAACGGCGCTCGGCGCAGCGTCTCTCGTCCTTCGGAAGGGCTTTCATCCCGAGCGTGAAATCGATAGCGTCACCACCCCGCGCGGGTGCACGATCGCGGGACTGAATCACATGGAGCACCAGGGGTTCAGCTCAGCCATGATCAAGGGGATCGTGACGTCGGCGGAGAAGGCGGCGTCGCTGTACGCGGGGGATCCGTCATGAGGGATCAGTCTTTCGTAACCGAGATGTCCGTGCGCGAACTGGTGCGTCAGGTCGAGGATCGTGAGGAGATTCACGTCCTCGACGTGCGGGCGCCGGCCCGACTGGAGAGCGGGCGAATCGACGTCCTGCCACCGGAACGGTTCCACAACATCCGCGGCTCGGAGGTGCTGGGTCTGCGGGATCCGGCGGAGTCCGGTTTGCCCCGCGACGCGTTGGTCGCGGTGGTGTGCGGGCGAGGCAACGACAGCCGCGTGGTCGCCGACCACCTCAAAGCGCACGGGTTCCGAAGCCTCTCGGTGGCAGGCGGCATGATCGGATGGATGCGTCTCGTGATCCCTCGCGAGCTCGCGACACCTCCGGGTTGCGATCGATTCGTCCAGTTCGATCGCATCGGCAAGGGTGCCCTGGGCTACGTTCTCATCAGTCAGGGGCAGGCTCTCGTCATCGACCCGCCCCGTGACACGAGTGAGTACCTGGAGCTCGTGAAGCGGGACGGGGCTCAGGTCGTCGGAGTCGCGGATACGCACGCTCATGCCGACTACGTGAGCGGCGGTCCCACCCTGGCCCGGACGCTCGGCGTGCCTTACTACCTGCACCCCGAGGACAGCGTCTATCCTTACGACGGGACGCCGGGAAGGGTCGCGTTCACGGAGGTCACAGAGGGCGCCGAGATCGCGGTCGGACGCGTACGGGTGATCGTCGAGCATACGCCCGGGCACACCTCGGGCAGCGTCTGCTACCGGATCGGCGACCACGCGGTGCTCACGGGTGATCTCATCTTCGTCGACTCGGTCGGACGCCCCGACCTCGGCGGCAAGACGGCGGAGTGGACCGCGCAGCTTTGGCGGAGTCTCGAACGAGCGCGTTCCGAGTGGCCTTCCGGGATCCGGGTAGCTCCGGCGCACTACGCGTCCGACTCCGAGCGGAACGAAGATCGCTCCGTGGGCGAGACGTTCGATGAGTTGCAGAAGTCGAATCCCCCACTGATGATCGCCAGCCGCGAGCGTTTCACCGAGTGGGTAATGAGCCAGGCGGGCTCCTTTCCGGACGCGTACCGGCGGATCAAGGGAGTCAACGTCGGCCTGGAGGTTCTCGGCGAGGACGAGCTCGACACGTTGGAGGCCGGGCGCAACCAGTGTGCCCTGGGTTGAGCTGTTCGGAGTCTGCGCCGCGTCGTGCCCCAGGTGCGCAGGAACCGAACAGGCAACGGTTGCACGACGATTCCCCTGAACCTGGACCCGGCGAGCTTCCCCCCGTGAGATGGGCCCAGAGGCGGAGCGACGGCCCGCGCGCGGCCCGGCATCTTGATTGCTACTCACTCGCGATCTGTCTCCCCCGGGCTTGCGCATCCTGGTCGATGCTCGGGGATTCCAATCGAACTCATCCCGCGAGGAACATCGATGGGGCTCAATACGGGGAAGGTGTGGACAATCGAGGTTCCCTCGAAGGACCCGGTGGGGTCAGCGACGCCACCACCCCCGTCGGCGTCGATTCGGGCGGAGGCCACGAGGCGGAAGGAAGCCTGGGATCGACGCCCCTCGACTTGGAAGGCCTATCTCATCGGTCCCGTGGTACCGGCGCTGGTCCATCAAGGCGCGCGCCGAATCGCGTGGGCCCTTCTCGGTCCCGGCGCGATCGTCGTGGGCGCGGCGCTCGTGATCTGGGGATCCCGGCTGCGCGCCCGGCTCGACTCCGTGGCCTACGGCGACTTGATGTGGATCGCTCTCGGGACGGCCGTGGCGACGTCGATCGTCGCGGCGTGGGCCACGGCCATCGGTTCCTCCCGCCAGGTTCGCCCGGTTCGAACGACGCGCCGCGCGGCGTGGATCCTGCGCCCGACGGCCGCGACCTTCGCCGGATTGCTCGTCCCGGGTCTCGGCTTGATGATGGCCGGAAAGCGCCGGCTCGCAGCCGCGGCGTTCTGGATCCTGGGACCGATGATCGCGGCCGCGCTCCTGCTCCGGCAATGGCGCTGGATCTCGGGGCGCACTGACTCCTCGGTGCCGGCGGCGCTGTCGGGAACCGTCGGAGAGGCCGTTCTCGCCGCGGCGTTTCTCGTGTTCGTCCTGTCACTGCTCGCCTGGATCGTCCAGGCTCTCGACGGCGCGCGGCGGGTATCGTGGGGACGGGTCGGTCACCCCGGTGTGGTGAGTCTCGCTCTCGTCCTGGCCCTGGGAGTCTTCGCCGCCACGTTCCGGTCTCACACCTTCGCCCGCAGCCTGGACACGCAGGCAAGCGCGCTGCAGGCCGAAGG
>JALGZO010000253.1 GCA_025774865.1 bacterium
CTTGATGCCCCAAGCGCTGGAAACGCTCGAGGATTCGCAGTCCGACGGTGTGCCCGAGGTGAATGTCCGGGGCGGTGGGATCGAAACCCTGCTTCACGCGGAGCGGGCGGCCGTTCTTCCGGGAGCGCTCGAGCTTCTCCCGCAGCGCCTCTTCGGTGAGGATCTCCTCGAGAGCCGGCGTCAGGATCTTCCACTGTTCTTTGACCGAGGCGAACGCCATGACCGCACCCGCGAATGAATTGCCGAGGCGGCATGGTAGCTCCTTCTCGGGCCGACGACGAGACCCTTTCGGGCCGGTGTTTGACCGAACCTGGCGAAGTCTCTACCATGAGCGTACATCTTTTTCCCGTGGAACCGATCCGTTCCGATTCCCGCTCCGGAGCTGCCCCCATGACTCGCATCGCCGTCTTCCTCGTGTGTCTCGCGTCCTTCCTGACTGCGGCCCGGCCGGCCGCGCGAGCTAGCGAATCCCCCACCGAGCGACCTCACATCCGCGCCGAAGTGACGGTCCCGACCAAAGCACGACTGAAGGAGCTCGTGGCCTCGGACCTCGACATCACCGACGCTCACGGAACCACCTTCGAAGTGCTCGTCACCCGCGCCGAGCTCGACGAGCTGATGGGGCGCGGCTTCCCCACGCGCATCGTGGAAGCCGACGTCTACGCGCCTGGTGGCCTGCGGGGAGGTGGCTGGCTTCCCGAATACATGTCGTACACGGAAGCCGTCGCGGCGCTCAACGCATTCGCGTCGACCTATCCCGCGATAACCGACCTCTCGAGCATCGGGACGAGCACCGAGGGCCGCGACATCTGGGCGCTGAAGATCTCCGACAACCCGACTGTGGACGAGAGCGAGCCGGAAGTTCTGATTCTCGGCAATACCCACGCCCGCGAGCAGATCACTCAGATCATCTGCGTCGCGATCGCCGACAGCCTCCTTTCGAACTACGGCAGCGATCCGCAGTACACGGAATGGGTGGATGAGCGCGAGATCTGGATCGTGCCGGTGCTCAACCCCGACGGGCTCACCTGGGTCGAGACGAACGACCTCTTCTGGCGAAAGAACCGCTGGGTCGATCCGCAGAGTCAGATCACCTACGGCGTGGACCTGAACCGCAACTACGCCTACGAGTGGGGGCACGACGACAACGGGTCGGACGGATCGAAATCGGGCCCGACCTATCGCGGGCCGTCTGCCGCATCGGAGCCGGAAACGCAGGTCATGCAGAACTTCATCGACTCGCGAGACCTCGCGTTCTGCATCTCGTATCACGCTTACGGTAACCTGACGCTCTGGGCGCCGGGGTACAAACCGGCCATTCCGGTGGATCAGGATCTCTTCCTGGAGTTCGGGAAGGTCGTGAACCAGCAGAACGGCTACGAGCCGGGCAACACCGCGATGGGCAACATCTATCTCACGAACGGCGTGATGGACGATTGGGTCTATCTCTCGCCGACCCATTCCAAGGTCTATTCGTTCACGCCGGAGGTCGGTACCGGCTCCGACTACTTCAATCCGCCGCCATCGCGCATCCCGACGCTCGTGCTCGAGGGTTCAGTCGCGGGCTGGACGGCGCTCGAGTACGCGGACCGGCCCGAGCGCCTGGCGCCGCCGGGGCAACCCACGATGCACGAAGTCGCGTCGCGGGCCGATGGCGACTACTCCGTGAGCTGGTCGGGACCGACCACCGCCGACACCGAGGTCGCCGTTTACGAACTCACCGAGAAGGAAGGCCCGTCCGTCGTCACCGACGACGCCGAGAGTGGAAGCGGCCACTGGGACCTCGGCGACTGGGCCGTCTCCGGCGCACGCAGCTTCAGCGGGTCGTCGAGCTTCCACTCCGGCAGCGGCGACGAGTTCAACCACATCCTGCTCGCGAAGGAGGGGTACGAGGTCCAGGCCGGCGACTCCTTCACGTTCCAGGCCTGGTACGACATCGAGAACAACTGGGACTACGCATACGTGCTGCTCTCCGCCGACGGCGGGCGTTCGCTCACGAACCTCGAAGGGACCGGCACGACGATGTCCGACCCGAACGGCAACAACGCCGACCACGGGATCACCGGGTCCTCGGGGGGCTGGCAGCTCCACACCTACGATCTGACTCCGTGGGTCGGGCAGACGGTCTGGCTGGGGCTGCGCTACTACACGGACCAGTCCGTGCAGGGAGAGGGCTTCTACGCCGACGATCTCCATCCCGTTCAGGAGTGGGCATCCACGACGATCCTGTCGTCGGCGGTCGTCGGCACGGAGTATCCGGTGACCGGCCAGCCCGACGGCACGTACTACTACTCCGCTCGGGGGCAGGACGCCGAAGGGGATTGGGGCTATCCCGCCGCGAACGTCTCCGTGATCGTGCAGGCGGCCACCGATGTCTCGACGCTGGGCGGGCGCCAGGTGTTCTCGCTCTCGGAGAACGTGCCAAACCCCTTCGGCGCGCGCACGACCATCCGGTTCAGTCTGCCGGTGGCCGCGGAGCACTCGCTCATCGTGTACAACGTGGCCGGCCGGCGGGTCCGTTCCCTTTCGTCGGGTTGGGTCCCGGCCGGGGCTCACGAGGTCCGGTGGGACGGTCGAAATGAAGAGGGAGACCTGGTGCCGTCCGGCGTCTACTTCTACCGCCTCTCGGCCGAAGGCCGGGAGCTCCACGAGCGCGCCGTTCTCCGGCGCTGAGGCGCGGAAGGAACGCGGACCGGCGGGCGGGATCCGGCGGGCTCGCCCAGGGTTGAAGTCGAAGGGGAGTGGAGCCCGTGGACGATCGGAAGCCCGAATCCAGTCGACCGGCCGGCCCTGACCGGCTGCCGAGGACCCAGCGCCGACCCGCGTGGCGGAAGTGGGCCACGGACGGGAAATCGGGCGGCGGCCTGTGGGTGTTTCTCGAGAACTGGCTGCTCTTCTCGCTGGTCTTCTTCTTTCTGGCCGGCGGCGGCTTCGTCGCGGCCCTGATCAAGTTCCAGAACGAGCTGCCGTCCACGTCGCACCTGGAGCAAATCGAACCGCCGTCGAACACTCGGATCTTCGACCGCACCGGCGAGTCGCTCGGCGATCTCTTCTCAGAGGATCGCCTCATCGTTCCGCTGGACGAAGTCCCCGGCCATCTCGTGCAGGCGGTCCTCGCCACCGAGGACCGCCGTTTCTACGAGCACTGGGGGATTCAGGTCCCGGCGCTGGCGAGGGCCTTCCTGGCGAACCTTCGGGCCGGACGAACCTCGCAAGGCGGCAGCACCATCACTCAGCAGCTGGCGCGCAACCTGTTCCTGACGCACGAGCGAACGATCACGCGCAAGATCAAGGAAGCCCTGCTGACCATCCGGCTGGAGAGGATCTACACCAAGGACGAGATCCTCGGGATGTACTTCAACCAGATTTACTACGGAAGCGGTGCCCACGGCGTGCGGTCGGCCGCCCGCGAGTACTTCGGGAGGGAGCTGTCCGACCTGACGCTCGGCGAATGCGCCCTTCTCGCCGGCATTCCGGCGAACCCCACGCTGTTCGATCCGCGGCGGCGACCGGAGAACGCCAAGGGACGCCAGCAGGTCGTTCTCTCGTCCATGGTCGATTACGGCGCCATTCGACCCGAGGCAGCCGAGGAGGCGTTGCGGGAGCCGATCGAGCTCGCCGTGCGCGAGGAGCGCACCATGCGTTCCCCCTACTTCGTGGAGTACGTCCGGCAGGACCTCGTCGAGCGGTACGGCGCCGATCGCCTCTATCGTGACGGTCTCGAAGTCACCACGACTCTCGATTGGACGATCCAGGAGGCGGCCGAGGAAGCGCTCGAGAGACATCTTCGCCGCCTCGAAGACGTCAACCAGTACGACGTGGTCCGCGACTCGGCCTGGGTTGCTCCGGAGTCTCCGTTCGTGACGTCACCCTACGTACAGGGGGCGATCGTCGTACTCGACACCGCGACCGGCGAGATCGTCGGGATGGTCGGCGGGCGCAGCTATTGGGAGAGCAAGTTCAATCGCGCCGTGCAAGCGCGTCGCCAACCCGGCAGCTCGTTCAAGCCGTTCGTGTACGCCGCCGCGATCGAGCAGGGCATCGGCCCTTCCTCGATCATTCTCGACGAGCCGCTGGTCGTTCCGATGCCGAACGGCGACGTCTACAAGCCGGAGAACCAGAAGCGGAACTTCCGCGGCCCGATGACGATGCGCTTCGCGCTCTCGAGATCGGTGAACGTGCCCGCCGTTCGAATGATCCTGACCGTCGGCCCCGAAGCTGCGGTTGACGTTGCCCGGCGTTGCGGCATTCGCGGCCGGATCCTCCCGTTCCCCTCGACGGCGCTCGGAGCCTCTGAGGTGACCCTGATCGACCTCACGGGCGCGTACACCGTCTTTCCCAACCTGGGAATCCTGCACCGTCCCCGGGCGATCATCGAAGTGCGCGACCGCAACGGCTCGATTCTCGACGCGGACGAGATGGTCACCCAGGAGGCACTCTCGGCGCCGGTCGCCGGCGTGATGACGAGCCTCCTGGAGGAGGTCATGAGCCATGGGACGGGCGCGTCCGCTCGCTGGAAAGGGATTACCGCACCGGCGGGAGGAAAGACCGGGACCATGGACGATTACACGGACGCGCTCTTCGTCGGGTTCACCTCGGAGTACACGTGTGGGGTCTGGGTCGGATTCGACGTGAAGCGGAGTCTGGGCAAGGACATGACGGGATCGGCCGCGGCGCTGCCGATCTGGATCGATATCATGCGCGTCGCGCTCGAGGGAAGGCGCCCCCAGCCGTTCGAGGTCCCGGACGGGCTCGTTTGGAAGGAGGTCTGCACGGAGTCGGGGCTCCGGTCGGTTCCGGAGTGCTTCGAGACCTATCGAGAAGTGTTCGTCGAGGGAGACGAGCCGACGGAGCCCTGCCCGGTCCACTTCGGCGGCACGGTTCTGGATCCCTGGAACGAGGACATTTCGTTCGAGGCGCTGGACCGCCAATCTCGGGCGGGCACGGACGATCTGGACCTGGAGCAGTAGAGACCGCCTCAATCCCTCTTGCGTCCTCCTCCTCCATCCCGTATCTTCGTCGGCCGTTGTGCTTTCCGGGAGGGAGTCGTGGCCAAAGCCATCCGCGAGAAGATCCGCCTGGTGTCCAGCGCTGGCACCGGCTACTTCTACACTGTCACGAAGAATCGCCGGACGCATCCGGACAAGCTCAAGTGCACGAAGTACGACCCGAGGGTCCGGAAGCACGTGGAGTTCGTCGAGCACAAGATGAAATGACCCCGAGCGCCCTAGGGGCGTCCGGGGCGGGGAGACCGCCATGAGCAGGGTATGCATGGTGACGGGAATCCGTCCGAGCACGGGAAACAACGTCAGCCACGCGAACAACAAGACCCGGCGCCGCTGGAAGCCGAACCTCGTGAGGAAGCGCTACCTCCTGGAAGAGGAGAACCGCTGGATCCGCCTGCGAGTGTCGGCCAAGGGTATGAAGATCATCGACAAGCGAGGTCTCGCCACGGTCGTCCGTGAAATGCGCGCCCGAGGCGTCAAGATCTAGCGGGTTCCACCATCAGCGCCGGCGCCGCCACCGCTTCCTCCGCGATCTGCACGGCGGCGCGAAACCGACCCGCCGCGCGTGCCGCGTCCTCGTCAGTGTTCGCGTGCACGTCCGCGAGCGATCGCCCCGACTCGACCCGGTCACCGAGCTTCGCCCGCAGAACGAATCCCACGGACGGATCCACGGGGTCGCCCAGCCGCGCGCGGCCGGCTCCGAGGGCATTCGCGGCGAGTCCGATCTCACGGGTATCGAATCCGGCGAGAAAGCCGGTGCGCTCGGACGGGATCTCGCGCACTACGGGGGCACTCGGAAGCCGCGACGGATCGTCGACCGTGGCGGGATCACCCCCCTGGAGCTCGACCCAGCGGCGAAACGCCGCGAGCGCCTCGCCCGACTGAATCTTCTCCTTCACGAGCGCACGGCCCGCCTCCCGATCACTCGCGACTCCTCCCAGCACCGTCATCTCCGCGCCGAGAACGAGGGTCAGCTCCACGACGTCGGGGGGCCCTTCCCCGCGCAACACTTCGATCGACTCGACGATTTCGAGGGCGTTTCCGACGGCGCGACCGAGCGGCTGGTCCATCGACGTCACGAGCGCCGTCGCCTTCTTTCCCAGCTTGCCCGAGACTTCCACGAGAACCCGCGCGAGCTCGGCCGCTTCCTCGGGCTCGCGCATGAACGCACCCGTTCCGCTCTTGACGTCGAGGACGAGCGCGTCCACGCCGGCCGCGAACTTCTTCGACAGGATGCTCCCGGTGATGAGAGGGATGCTCGGCACGGTGCCGGTGACGTCGCGCAGCTCGTACAGCTTGCGATCGGCCGGCGCCAGGGAATCGTTCGCCCCGATGATGGAGTAGCCCACCTCACGGATGACTCGTCGGAACGTCTCGGTATCGAGCGACGTGCTCAGCCCCGGGATCGATTCGAGCTTGTCGAGGGTCCCGCCGGTGTGTCCGAGGCCCCGTCCCGAGATCATGGGAATCGTCACGCCGGCGCTCGCGACTGCGGGGGCCAGTGGAATCGAGATCTTGTCGCCCACGCCACCGGTCGAGTGCTTGTCGACCTTCACCCCGGGGAGATCCACGAGGCTCAGAACCTCCCCGGAGCTCATCATGAGCCGCGTGAGGTCCGCGGTCTCCTGCGCCGTCATGCCTCGGTGGAGAACGGCCATGAGCCAGGCGGACATCTGGTACGCGGGGATCGTCTCGTCCAGGAAACCCTTCAGAAGGAACTCGAGCTCCTCCGCGGAAGTGACCTCTCCTTCCCGCTTTCGCTCGATGAGCTCCGGGACGTTCATGAACTCCAGCCGTCGGGGGAGACGTCGCCCTGGACGATCTCGATCGACGCCGAGGCGCCGAGCCTCGTCGCGCCCGCCTCGACCATGCGACGCGCCACCTCGGCGTCGCGGATCCCGCCCGCGGCCTTCACCCCCATGTCCGGCCCCACGACCCGCCGCATCAACGCCACGTCCTCCACGGTCGCGCCCGACGGCCCGAATCCGGTGGACGTCTTCACGTAGTCGGCCCCGGCCGCTTTCGCGAGCGCGCATCCCTCGGCCTTCTCCTCGTCGGTGAGATAGGCGTTCTCGAGGATCACCTTCACCTGGGCCCGCGGCTTCCCGCATTCGACGACGGCGCGGATGTCGCGCTCGACCGTTCCGTAGTCCTTCGACTTGAGAGCCCCGATGTTGATCACCATGTCGAGCTCCGTCGCCCCGTCGAGCACGGCGCGACGTGCTTCGAACGCTTTCGTCTCGGACTTGTTCATCCCGTGGGGGAACCCGATGACCGTGCACACCTTCACGCGCGTGTCCCCCAGCAGGTCGGCGCAGAGCGGCACCCACCACGGCTGGACGCACACGGACGCGAAGCCGTTCTCCCGGGCCTGCTTGCAGAGTCTCTCGATGTCCTCGCGCGGGGCGTCCGGCTTGAGGACCGTGTGATCGATCATGGCCGCCAGACCCGGCGCCGGCGTCTCGCCCGGTCCGCCGCCGAGCCGGCAGATCCCGAGGTCCCGACAGAGATCCACCAGACCGTCAGCCGGAACCTGCCGGCGCTCGCGTGAAGGCTGCGTCTCCCTTTCCGCCAGCGCGCGGACGACCTCCTCGGTGATGCGGGTGATCAGCTCCTCGCGCGTCACGACTCGAGTTCCATGATCTTGCGGACGCGTCGCAGGTGCCGATCCCCCTCGCATTCCGTCGAAAGCCAGAGCGAGACCATTCGCCGCGCGAGCGCCGCGGGGACGACGCGCGAGCCGAGAGACAGCACGTTTGCGTCGTTGTGTCGTCGGCTGTTGAGGACGGTGTCGACGTCGTGGCAGACCGCGCACCTGATGCCCGCGATCTTGTTCGCGGCCATCGAGGATCCGATGCCCACGGTGTCGACCACGATGCCGGCCTCGCACCTTCCGTCGCGCACCTGGCCGGCCACGGCCGCCGCGAAATCGGGATAGTCCACGGACTCGTGCCCGTGGGTTCCGCAGTCGACCACCGTGAACGCCTTGGCCCGGAGATAGTCCGCGAGGTCGTCCTTCAGCGAGACCCCACCGTGATCGGCGCCGAGGGCAACGCGTTTGGGCGGCCAGGCCGCCGGCGTGGCGGCCTCGACGGCTGGGCGGCGGGCATCGACCTCCCGGAGGACGCGCCGCACGACGTCTTCGATCAATCGGCTTTCCATTGATCCTCCAGGACGAAGGCCCTTGGCAGGATCTCACCCAGCGTCACTTCGACGATTCCGTCGGCCCCGTCGATGAGGACCACGACGTCCGCTCCGCCGAACTCCCACAACACCTGCCGGCACGCGCCGCACGGCCAGGGCGTGGCGGGACCCGAAGCGTGGACGGCGACCGCCGCGATCGGCGCCTCGCGGGGATCAAGGAGCCCCAGCACCCGGGCGGCGAAGACGGCGTTGCGCTCCGCGCAGATCGACAGGCCGTAGGACGCGTTCTCGACGTTGCAGCCGGTGATCACTTCACCGGACGCCACCCGGAGGGCCGAGCCGACGCGGTAGTCGGAGTAGGGTGCGTACGCGCGGGGCGCCGCGGCGCGGGCCGCCTCGACGAGCTCCTGGTGGTCTGGATTCATCGGGCGATTGTCGGCCTTTCCGCTCACGCGGGCAAGTCCGCCAGAAACGACGAGCCGGCGCCGAGCTCTCCCGACTCGAAGTTGTCCGCGAGGGTCGCACCGAGGTCCGCGAAGGTGCTCCGCACGCCGAGCCCCACGCCCCCCGGACGCCCCGTCCACGCGAGGAGCGGCACCTCCTCGCGCGAGTGGTCCGTGCTCGGCGTCGTGGGATCGTTACCGTGATCGGCCGTGAACAGGAGCAGCGTGTCGCGGTCCGCCGCCGCCAGCAGCTCCGGAACGCGCGCATCCAACTCCCGCAGCGCGCCGGCCATTCCCACCGGATCGTTGCGATGCCCGAAGCTCATGTCGAACTCGATCAGGTTCGTGAACACGAGACCCGTGTCCATCTCGCCGAGCGCATGGATGGTGGCGTCCACGCACTCCATGTTCGGGAGCACGTGGTGGGACTTCGTGATACCTCGCTTCGCGAAGATATCGTCGATCTTCCCGACGGAGATCACCTCGTGGCCTTCCGCCGCCAGAAGATCGAGAACCGTCGTGCCGCTCGGCGAAAGCGAGAAGTCGCGACGATTGTCCGTGCGACGATACTCGCCCGGCTCCCCCACGAACGGTCGAGCGATCACCCGGCCGACGGCGTGCTCCCCCGCGAGCATCGCGCGGGTTTCCTCGCACAGTCCGTAGAGGTCCGTCAGCGGAATCGTCTGCTCGTGAGCCGCGATCTGGAAGACGGAGTCGGCCGACGTGTAGACGATGGGACGGCCCGTTCGCTGATGCTCCTCGCCGAGCTCTTCGATGATCGCGGTACCGGACGCCACGACGTTCCCGAGCGCAGGCCTCCCCGCGATCTTCTCGAAGTTCCTCATCACTTCCGGGGGGAAGGCATCGGGATAGGTCGGCAGCGGCTCGCTCAAGATGACGCCGGCGATCTCCCAGTGGCCCGTGGTCGTGTCCTTACCGGCCGAGACCTCGCGCATCCGTCCCCAGGACGCGGCGGGCTCCACGGTCCGCGATACGCCCTGCATCGCGACGACGTTGCCGAGGCCGAGCGCCTCGAGGTTCGGAAGGCTGATTCCTCCCACGGCGCGCGAGGTGTTCCCGAGCGTGTCGGATCCCTCGTCGCCGAAGTCGGCCGCATCCGGCGCGGCTCCGGCGCCGACCCCGTCCAGTACGACGATTGCGGCCTTGCGGAATCGCTTCACCCCTCGCCCGCCCCCGTCTGCTCCGAGCCGAGCAGCGTCCGCACTCCGACCTTTCGTCCGACTCTCGTGTACACCCGCGTCACCCGGCGACCGATCCCGCACAGGATCTCATAGGGAATCGTTCCCGCAAGGCGCGCAACGTCCGACGCCCGGATCGCCTCGTCCGCTTGGTGACCGAACAGGACCATCTCATCGCCGAGACGTGCATCGGGAACGCCGCGTAAATCGAACACGGTGGTATCCATCGTCACGCGCCCGAGAATCGGTACCCGCCGTCCTCGCAGGAGGGCGTATCCGCGCCCCGACAGCCCGAACGGATAGCCGTGACCGTACCCCACCGCCGCGGTACCCACTCGCATGCGCTCGGGCGCGACGAAGTCCCCTCCGTACGACACGGAATGTCCCGGCGGTAGCTCGCGCACGTGGACGAGCCGCGATACGAACCGCATGACCGGACGGAGCTCGGCCGGCGGCGCCACCATGGCCGACGACGTGAGGCCGTACGCGAGGATGCCGATCCGCACCATGTCGAAGTACGAGTCCATGTGGTTCACGACCGCAGCGCTGTTCGCGGCGTGCAGAATCCCCGGATCGATTCCGGCCGCGCGAACGGTCTC
>JALGZO010000254.1 GCA_025774865.1 bacterium
GCGCTCAGGGCGGGCCCTGGAGATAGCGCCGTCGCCGCGAGTGGCTTCGGTGGGAGGGCGCACGGAGGGAAGTTGGGGAAGAACGCCGGGAGGCGTCGGGGATTTTCCCCCAAAAAGAAGGTGCTCGCCTCATGACGAGGCGAGCACCTCGCTCAGAACTCGGCGGTCGAGATCTCAGCGAGTAGGAGCGTGATTAGTCGGCGTTCTGAGTAAACATCTCGTCGAGAACTTCCTTCTTGAATCTCCACTGGCCGCCCACCTTGATCCCGGGGATCTTCCCGCGCTTCACCAGCCGGTAGAGCGTCCACTTCTTGATGTGCAGGTAATCAGCGGCTTCACTGATGTCCATGATGCCGTTGACACCCGAGGATTTGTTGGTCCTCTCCATGTGGTTCTCCCCATGAGATTCAGAGGGCGAGACTGACTAATCATCGCTGGAATCGACCGCGGCTTGCAGCGACTTTAGGTTTTTCCCCCGACCGAGACCGCGACTCGACCGGCTCCACGAGCCCTTCCGCCCGAACGGCCCGGGGACCTGCGCCCCTTCCGTCCCTGCGAAAAGAAACGGCAGGTCGATTGCCGAGGTTGAGGGGAGAATGGTCGAATCGGCGGGTTCCGCCGAGTCATCCGCGAAAGTGCCCGCTGGGACGGAAAGAGCCCCAAATAGAACGAGGTGGCGCCACCGATCGGACGAGAGATCCCAGCTTTGCCTCTCACGAGAGGAAAGACCACGTCGCGTGCGAAGTCCCGACCTTGCCGGCGCCCGACGCTGCGCAGACTTCGATGATACCCCGGTCCGCTCCGCACGATGTACGCTTCGCACGCGTCCTTCGACCTCGCCGAGGAGCTCCCGTGAAGAACACGAAACCGCCGCGCGTCGGGCTCTCCTCCTGCCTCCTCGGTGACGCGGTTCGCTGGGACGGCAGCCACGAGCGACACGAGTTTCTGACGAGCGGGCTGGGCCCACACGTCGAGTGGGTGTCCATCTGCCCGGAGGTCGAGGCGGGACTCGGCGTTCCCCGCGAAGCGATGGCGTTCGTCCGCTCCCCGGGCGGACTGACGCTCGTGGAGCGCGAGTCCGGACGAGACCTCACGGAGACGATGCGAGGCTCGGCGAAGGCGCGGGCGGAGACTCTCGCGGACGCGGACCTTTGCGGATATGTCCTCAAGAGCGGGTCTCCGAGCTGCGGATTGGACGGCGCGCGCGTCTACGAGAGCCTCGACGATTTCCGCGGCGATGGCCCGTTCGAGCGAAGTGCTCGCGGCGTGTTCGCCGCGGCGCTCACGGAAACGAACCCCGGACTCCCCATCGTAGAGGAGAGCACCCTCGACCATCGCGGCGGCCGGGAGCACTTCGTCGAACGGGTGTTCGCGCACGATCGGCTGCGGGCAGCCGACGACCTCGCGGCTTTTCATGAGCGACACGAGCTTCAGATCCTGTCGCACTCGTCGGATGGTCGGAAGCGACTGGAGGCGATCGCGGCGAGTGGAGTCGAGGCCGATTACGCGGCCGTCTTTGCCGAGACCCTTGCGGTTCCCGCGGCCTGCGAGCGACACGTCGGCACGCTGCGTCGCGCGTGGAATCGCGTTCAGGGTCGACTGGACCCGGCCCGGCGACGACGAATCGATGAGGCCATCCGCGCCTACGGCGCGGGAACCGGCGATCTCGACGTTCCGCGCGCGCTCCTCGCCGGCGCCGCGAGAGAGATCGCCGATACCGTGCTGATGGGGCAGACCTATCTCGAGCCCGATCCGCGTGAGCTCGCGATTCGCGCGGTCGAGATTCGCGGTTTCGCCCCCGGCTAGTTGAACCTCACCGTGTGGTCGTGGGAGCCGTCCGGGATGATGTCCTTGCTCACTGTCTCGCCGTTCCCGATCCTCATCACCTCGTCCTCCGTCAGCATGACCCGGTGCGTGTGTCCGCTCCCGGTGAGGGTGAGCGTGACGTCGGTGGGGCTGTCGATGGTGGCTCCCGAGAGGGCCACGGAGTGGGAGTGACCACCCCCGGTCACGGTCCCGTTCACGTCGGGCGTTCCGGCTCCCATTCCGCCTCCCCCGCCGTCGTCGGAGCACCCGGTGACCCGGATGGCGACGCCGGAGAGCGCGGCGAGGACACCGGCCTGGGTCAGAAACGTGCGGCGATCCATCGCTACCTCCTTGCGCGTGTGACCGTCCTTCGCAGTACTCCCCCGGCGTGTGACCGCGGCCGTCACGATTCCGGTTTCGGCGCCTTTCCCGGGTCCTCGGGCCGCGCTCTCCCCCGCCCCAGCGGGCCCCGAACCCGCCGGGCGATCTCCTTCTCGTCACCGAGCTCCGACGGCACGTAGAAGGAGTTGCCCGCCAGCGCTTCCGGGAGATAGTCGTCCGGGCGGAAGTGACCCGGCGCGGCGTGCGGATAGCGGTAGCCTCGCTTCGCATCTCCTGTCATCCGCAGGAAGGGCGGAACCTCGTACGACTTTCCTTCTTCCGTGATCACCCGCATCGCCGCGTCGATCGCCCCGATCGCGCTGTTCGACTTCGGCGCGGTGGCCACGTAGATCGCCGCCTCGGCGAG
>JALGZO010000255.1 GCA_025774865.1 bacterium
GGGCGAAGGTTCGTCGATGCTCGCCCGCCCGGCGTCCTGGCCCACCACCTGGGTGAGGAGCCCGACAACGCGCTCCTCGAGCGCGGGAGGGGCGACCCAGGCATCCTCACGAGCGGGCAGCTCCTCCCGCGCCCGGAGTGCGAATGCCCCCGCCACTACCACCAGGGCGAGGGCCGCGACGGGTGCGGCCACCCGGCGGGGCGGAGCCGACCACCGGCGTGGCGTCGGGGGTCCGGCGGCGGGTGTCGCCTCGACCGGCATCGACACGGCACCGACCACCTCCTCCCCATCGACCGCCTCGATCCGATCGCCGGGCCGGATGGTCACGACCTGCGGCTCGTCGAGCGCCTCGACCTCGTCGCCCCGGACACGCCGGATCCGGAAGCGCTCGGACGGCAGGACCCAGACGTTGTCGCCGAGCCCGACGAGGAACGCCGTGCCGTCCGCCACCGCCGCGAGCCGCCCGAGCCGGGAGTCGAGGTCGAGAGAGTCCTCGGGTCGATGCAGGAGGGAGAGGCCCTTCGCCAGCGCGTCCGGGGGATCCGCCGGAACGAGAAGGACAGTCGTCAGGGAGCCGCGACCGCGGCCCGTCTCTACGTGAACTCGAAAACCCGGAGCGGAATGTTCGCCCGCCTCTGCGATCTGTCGGCGCGTACCCATCGTCGTCCCCTCCCATTCCTGGCCACCGCTACCACAGCCACTCTAGCACCAGTCCCGCCACGAGAGGGATGCGGAAGTTGTCGTCGACCGGGATCGGGAGAATCTCGACGATTGCCGCGACGAGGGCCGCAATCGCGAGCGCCGGGAGCGGAATCACCGGGACGATGAGCCAGGCGGCCGCGAGCGAGGTGACGAAACCGGCCAGGAACCCCTCCAGTGTCTTGTCGAAGATCCGCGTGCGGCCCCAGGCCTTTCCGACTATCGCGGCGAGGGTGTCTCCCACGATGAGAAAGACGAGCGCCGCGGCGGCGACCTCGCGCTCGAACAGGTACGTCGCGAGCAGAGCGCTGATCACGAGATAGGTCGAGCTGGTGATGCCGCCATGCTCGTGCCGTCGGATGAGGTGTCCGAAGAAGGCGGTGAAGTACGAGCGCGCCTTCGGCTGGTGGATCTTGACGAGATCCACGACGAGGAGGGTCAGGGCGATCACGATCAGGATCCGCCGCCCCCAGACGAGGGGCAAGTAGAGCATCCCGAGCGGGATGGAGATCGAGGAGAGGTGAATCGCCTTCCGCGGCGCTTCATCCTTCACCCGACCGGCGGCCGCCCGGGCCTCACCCTTCACGCGCCCCGCGGCCGCCGCAAGATCGCGCTCGAGCTTGGCCCGGTCCGGTCGGGACCGTTTCATGGCGTCTCCGGCCGTCCGAACGTGAACGTCCGCAGGAGCTTCTTTTCGAACGTCGAACGGGACGCGTACGTGGCTCGAGCCCGAATCTCCGCGAAGTAGTCGCCCTTCCCCACCGGCCGACCGTCCGAATCGGTGCCGTCCCAGGTTCCTTTCTGCGGGCCGGGCGGCTGGCGATGGCCGGGCACGAGCACGGCGACTTCCTTGCCCTGCGAATCGAGGATCCGGAAGTCGAGCGTGGACTCTTCCGTCAGGACGAAGGAGAACGCGACCACGTCCCCTTGGTCCTCGGCCCGGAACCCCTTCACGTCGGTCCCCACCCAGAGATACTGTCCGCCGTCCTCCTCGGTCACGAACACCTGGCCGAGCTTCCGGTGAATCGCGATCCCCCGGGGCGAGACGAAACCTCCCTCGTGCGTTCCGCGCTCCCCGAACGTGTCCAGTGGGTAAAGATCGTGGCGTAGCTTGTGGATGCGATCGTGCGTGCGGTCCACGGCGTAGACGTTGCCGAAGTAGTCGATGTCGATCGCGTCGAAAGAGGCCCCCGCCCGGTCGAGCGACGCCGCGGAGCGCGTCGCGCGGAGCGCCCCCGACACGTCGAACGAGCGCAGACGCTGCCCGTCCTGATCGACGACGGCCAGGACCCGCCGGTGTCCGCTCGGAAGGCTCTCGCCGTGGGGCGTCGTCGCGCAAGCAGTAGGGCGGTCGAAGGCGACCTCGAGGCCGAAGGTCGTCCGCTCCCCCGTCCTCGTGTCGAGGTGGAAGACCGTGTTGAAGCGGCGGTCACACACCCAGAAACCGCCCCGCCCGTCCGGGGTGATTCCCGTCGGTTCGAGGAAGCCCTCGAATGCTCGCAATGCTCGGAGGCTCTGGCCGTCGTGCGAGAGGAGCACCACGCGCCGATGGCCGGTGTCGGTCACGGCCACTCGCCCGTCGCGATCGATTGCCACGTCGGTCGGGCGCGATAGTGGAGTGCAACGAGCGTTACCTCGTCGTCGTCGCTCGACTCGCCGCGCTCATCCGTGGCCGCCAGGAGCGCGACGGCGATGCCGCCCGGCGACCGGATCAGCACGCTCGGAAGGAAGATGCCGATCTCGCGCGTCGTCACGCGACGAATGCCGAACGTGTGAGCCTTGGGAGGAGCGACGAGCGTGCTTGTCTTCGCGACGGCACCGGGAACGTGACCGACCGCGGCGGCGGCGGCGAGGAGCCCGGCCGCGGCCCGGATCGCGCTAGTCGCGCGACGCGTCCTGGTGGATTTCTTGGAGTCGAGGAACGAGATCTCCGTAGAGGTGCCGATAGATCTCCCAGCTTCGCGTGACCTTTTGCACGTAGTTGAAGGTCTCGCGGTACGTGATTCCGGCGACGTACTCATCGACATCGAAGTCCCCGTTCATTCCGTTCTTCCAGCGGATCGCGTTCTTCTTCCCCGCATTGTACGCAGAAAGCGCCATGGCGGGCTCTCGATCGAGCTCCTTCAGCAGGACGTGGAGGTAGTACGCGCCGAGACGGATGTTGACCTCGGGGACGAACAGGTCGGACCGGTCGAAGTGCGGCAGGCCCACCCGACGCGCGAGATCGCGCCCCGTAGACGGCATGATCTGGAGCAGACCGTGCGCGCCCGCCCAGGAGACGGCTCGGGCATCGAACCAGCTCTCCTCGCGCATGACCGCATAGACGAACAGGGGATCCAGTTCGTAGATCGCGGACCACTTGAGCACGGCGTCGAGGTGCTCGATGGGATACAGGAGTCGAGCCACCCGCGCGGGTGTCTCGCCGGACAGGATCGGCTTCCCGGTCTTCGCTTTGAGCGTCGAGATGGCGCGCATCGACGCCCGTGGTACCCCGATGCCCCACGAGGCCTCGGCGAACGCGAGCAGCGCCGCCGGGTCTCGCCGGACACCGTAACGGAGGCTCGCCAGCTCGTCCTCAGCTTCGGAGACGAGGCCGACGGCCGCGAGCACGGTCGCTCGGCGAAAGCTCTCGCTCTCGCGAATCAGCTGGCGCTGGCGGCGGGACTCTCCCCGATCGACGTCGGGCAGGACGTCCGCCAGCCACTCGAAGGGGTCTTGGTCCCGCGCGTCGTCGTCGACCGATTCCGCGACGCAGGTCCCGCCGGCGAGCGCTGACTGGGCCCGGACGCTCCAGTAGCTGTCCGGATGCTCGCGCAAGAGCCCCGCGAACTCCCGGCAGGCCGCGTCTTCGTCCCCGGCGTCCCGCAGGAGATTCGCCGTCCAGTACGCCGCTTCCTCGACGAACGGCGAGTCAGGGTAGCGGTGGTGGAGCCCCCGGAAGGTCGCCACCGCCTCCTCCGTCTGGTTCACCTCGGCGAGTGCTCGCCCGCGGTGCCAGAGGGCGTCGTCGGCGTAGTCATGTTCGGGGTTTGCAGTCTGAAACTCCGCGAGTCGGAGGGCCGACTCTTCCCAGCGCCGATTGTCCTTCGCCTCGCGAGCCGCTTCCCACGTCGCGGTGGCGCGGAACTCCTCCGGGAAGTCGCCGTCCGCGATGCGGTCGTACTCGGCCAGGCACGCGTCGATTTGGCCGAGGCGCCACAGGCACCGCGCCCGGTCCAGCGCCGCCTCCGCGCGATCCTCCTCGTCGGCGCCCTCCGGCATTTTCGCGAGCTCCTTGCGCGCCGCCGTGTAGCTGCGACGGGCCAGGTAGGATTTGCCGAGGTGGAGGCGAGCCTTGCCCTCGAAGATGGGGTCGGCGTCTTCCCCGAGCCCACTCAGCGCGGCCCGGGCCTGCTCTTCGGCCAGCGTCGGATGGCGGTTTCGCAAGGCCGCCTCCGCGAAGGCCAGATGATCTTCCACGGTCGGGGTCTCGAGCTCCACGAGACGACGAATCGCGTCGACGGCCTGCTCCGACGAAGGCGCGCGGTCGAGAAGCTCGCGGAGGACGCGGGCCTCTCGCTCCTCGTTTCCGAGGGCGCGATGTATCTCGGCCTCGAGGCCTAGCAAGTCCTCGCGGGCCACCACCGACCGCGCCGGGATCCGTTCCACATTCTCGAACGCGCGGGAGGTCTTGCCGAGCTCCGCCGCGAGCCCCGCCGCCGTCCAGAAGGCGCTCGCGGACAGGTTCCGGTTTCGAGCCGACGCGCCCGCGGATTCACAGAACGAGAGCGCCTCGTCATGCTGCCTCAGCTCGGCGTGGGCGAGGCCGGCCCGGTAGGCGGCATAGTCAGCGAGGAGGGGCTCCCGCGCCACCGACGCAGTCCAGCCGGCGGCCGCAGCCTCCCACTGGCCCTCTCCCTCGCGAATGCGCGCGACCACGAAGTACGGCGCGGGCCCGCCGACGCCCGACACGCCCCACTCGTCGACGAGCCGGCCGGCTTCGGAGAACCGGTCGTGGCGCAACAACAGGCGGAGCAAGGGGGCGCGCGCCCAGTCCTCGCCGCGGTCCAGCTCTTCGCGGAGGAGGCGCTCGCACTCGCCGTCGAGGCCGAGAGAGAGCAGCATATCGACGCGCTCCGAGCCTCCGAGGTCGGCGAGTTCCTCGCGGCCGGGAATCGCTTGCGACGCGCCGACCGCGACGAGGAGTCCCCCGACGAGAGCTGTGATCGTAACCGGTCCGCTCGGCTTCATGGCGTGACCATCGGCCGCATCCGATGGACGGTCAAGCCGGTTGATCGTCGCCGGTCGCCCGGCAAGCGGCACGACGACCTCATGAGATTTGTCAGGTCACGAAGCGAACTGAGGATGGCCCGACGGGTTACGCCATCAGTGTCGGAAGGCGCGCCGTTCGGTGAAGATCATCGCCCCCGCGTGCGTGTTGACGGCCGCGACGGTGTCTTCGTCCCGCTTCGATCCGCCCGGCTGGATGATCGCGGTCGCGCCGGCTTCGAGCGCCAACCCGGGACCATCGGCGAACGGAAAGAAGGCGTCGGATGCGACGACGGTTCCGGCGAGATCGTGGCCGAGCTCGCGCGCCTTCTCGATGGCAATCCGCACCGAGTCCACCCGGCTCATCTGCCCCGCTCCCACCCCGAGCACCTGCCCGTCGCGGGCGAACACGATCGCGTTCGATTTGACGGAGGCGACCACCTTCCAGGCGAACTCGAGGTCCTTCGACTCGTCGGGCGTCGGAGCCCGACCTGCGACCGACTTCCACGCCGGCGTCCGCTCCGGGCGCCCCGCGTCGCCCTGCACGAGGAACCCCCCGCCCGGAAGGGCGCGCCACTCCCACCGATGGGAGGCGAATGCCGCTTCCGGCACCTCCACGAGGCGCAGGCGCTTCTTCTTGGCGAGGGCGGCGCGTGCTTCTTCCGTGAAGCCCGGGGCGACGATCACCTCGAGAAAGATCGATTTCATCACCTCGGCGGTCTCGCCATCCACGGGGCGGTTGAAGGCCGCGATCCCGCCGAACGCGGACACCGGATCACACGAGAGCGCACGTTCCCAGGCCTCCCGCGGCGTGGGGGCGAGCGCGACCCCGCACGGGTTCGTGTGCTTGACGACGACGGCGACGGTCTCGTCGAAGGAAAGCGCGAGCTCCGCGGCGGCGACGAGATCGATCCAGTTGTTGTACGAGAGCTCGGTTCCCGCCAGCTGACGCCAGCCGCCGGGAAGGGCGCCCGCCGCGGGCGGCTCCTCGGCGTAGAGGGCTGCTCCCTGGTGCGGGTTCTCACCGTATCGCAAGTCCGTCACTTTCTTCAGTGACACTTCCACGACGGACGGCATCGCGCCCGTCTCGCCCGACGAGGGCTCGACGAGCTCCCGGTGGATCGCCGCGTCGTAGGCCGACGTCCGGGCGAACACCTTCGCCGCGAGGCGCCGGCGGGTCTCGATCCCGAGCGCCCCGTTGTTCCCCTCGAGCTCCCGAACGATGGCGGTCCCGTCGTCGGGATCGCTGACGACCGCGACGTGTTTCCAGTTCTTCGCCGCCGCCCGCAGCATGGCAGGACCGCCGATGTCGATCTTCTCTATCTTCTCGTTCTCGGTGGCGCCTTCGGCGACCGCGGCTTCAAACGGATAGAGGTTCACGCAGACGAGGTCGATCGGCCGCGCGTCCGCTTCGTCCAGCTCCTCGAGATCGCCCGGCATGTCTCGGCGCGCGAGAATGCCGGCGTGGATCTTCGGGTGGAGGGTCTTGACGCGCCCCCCGAAACCGTGCGCGAGGCCGGTGTAATCCTCGATCGAAACGACCGGTACCCCCGCCTCGTCCAGGACCTTCGCCGTTCCCCCCGAGGCGAGAATCGTCCCCCCATGCTTCGCGATCGCGCGCGCGAGCTCGACGACGCCCGTCTTGTCGTAGGCCGAGAACAGCGCGGTTTGGATGCGGACCCGACCGGAGGGATCAGCCGTCGAGATCGCGCCCGGTGATTGCAAGGTGGACATCGAGGTACCTTTCTCGCGCGCGGTTGACGATTTCATCCGGGAGGCGTGGTCCCGGCGGTTGCTTGTTCCAGTCGACTCCATCCAGGTAGTCGCGGATCACCTGCTTGTCCCAGCTGTCGGGTGGCTCACCCGGGCGGTAGTCCTCCCGCCGCCAGTAGCGGGACGAGTCCGGCGTCAGCACTTCGTCGATCAGGATCATCTCGTCGCCGAGCAGACCGAACTCGAACTTCGTGTCCGCGAGCAGGAATCCCTTCTCCCGCGCGACCCGATGACCATGCTCGTAGATCCGGATCGACAAATCGCGCAGCGTTTCGGCGAGCTTGGCGCCGACGATCGCTACCGTCTCGTCGAAGTCGATCGGCTCGTCGTGACCCTCGTCTTCTTTGGTCGACGGCGTGAAGATGGGCTGCGGCAACCGGGCGCCTTTCGTGAGCCCGGGCGGCAGCTCGTGACCGCTGACGCGGCCGGTCCTCTGGTAGTCCGCCCAGCCGCCGCCGGCAATGTATCCGCGCACCACGCACTCCACGTCGATGCGCTCGGCCTTGTGCACGAGCATGGATCGGCCGCGCAACTCGTCGACGCCGGCGAACGGCTTCGGAAAATCGGCGACGTCGGTGGAGATCACGTGGTTGGGCACGAGTGACTCGGTGTCGCGGAACCAGAAGTCGGAGATCCCGGTCAGGATGCGCCCCTTGTCGGGGATCGCGTTCGGAAGAACGACGTCGAAGGCCGAGACGCGGTCCGTCGCGACCAACAGCAGCTGGTCCCCGAGATCGAAGACGTCGCGAACCTTCCCGCGGTGCGTGGGCTCGGGGAGCGCCGTTACGGACTCGTGCGATGTCATGTCAGCGTGGGTGCGAGCGTCACGGAGGTTCCCTCGACGGTGACGCGTCCTTCGGCCAGGGCGCGAAGCGCCTCGGGATACGCGCGATGCTCCTGCTCGAGAATCCGATTCGCGAGGGTGTCCTCCGTGTCGCCGGGCTCCACCGGAACAGTGCGCTGCACGAGAATCGGACCGGTGTCCACCCCCTCGTCGACGAGGTGCACCGTGCAGCCGGTCACTTTCACCCCGGCGCGCAGCGCCTGCCGCTGGGCTCGCAGACCGGGAAACGCGGGCAGCAGTGATGGATGAATGTTGAGGATGGCGTTCGGGAAAGCGCCGACGATTTCGCTCGGGAGAACTCGCATGAAGCCCGCGAGGCAGATCGCTTCCACGCGGTGTCGTCGAAGGGCGTCGAGCGCGGCGCCCACGCCGGCCTGACTCCAGGCGCCACGACGCGTGCCGGGGTCGATCACCTCGACGGGCACGGTGAAGCGCCGAGCCTTCTCGAGAACGGGCGCGCCGGGTTGATCCGAGACCACCACGACGATCTCGGCCGGATTCACCGGATCGAGGCTGGAGCGGTGCAAAGCGTCGAAATTACTGCCTCTTCCCGATGCCATGACTGCGACGCGCAACGCGGCATTCCTCCTCTGCGAGCATTGCGCGGAAGTGTAGAAGAATCTCTACCGACCCGAAAGAGGAAACGCCGCGGCGGGCCGTCTCGGGCCAGGAAAATCTCGCTGCCACCGAACGCGAAAGCCTCGGCGCGTCGCCGTGATCGCGATCGTGCCGTCGCGGTCCGTGCGAAGGACCGCGCACCGTTGCTCGTGCAGCCGCGTGAGGAGCTCGGGGTGCGGGTGACCGTGGGGGTTGCCGGCTCCGCAGGACACGAGCGCGAGGCTCGGGCGCACCGCCGCGAGGAGCGCGGGGCCCGTGGAGTGACGCGAGCCGTGATGGCCCGCGAGGAGGATCGGCGCCTCGAGGGCGGTGGCCGCTTCCGACGAGAGGAGTGCACCTTCTCCGATCTCACCGAGATCGCCGGTCAGGACGGCGGCGACCGGGAGCGTCCGAGGGCGCCAGACGGTCACGAGGGAGATCTCATTCTCCGGGGTTCCGGAGGGAGGGCGGCCGGTCGGCCAGGGGGAGAGAACGCGCGCCCGACCCTCGAGGAGATCACCTGTCGCGGGACCGCTTGGCAGCGCGGTGGGAACGCTGACGGAGTCCGCGAGTGCCTGCAGTCGAAGCCACGCGTCGGGGGGAGCTTCGGCGCGGCCCGGCGCGACGAGTTTCTCGATCGTACCGGCGCGAAGTAGATCCGCCAATCCACCCACGTGGTCCGCGTGACCGTGCGTGATCACGACGGCGTCCAAATCCAGTGATCCGCGGTGCGCCAGTGCGCGACCCGCAAGTGCGGCATGGTCTCCGAACGGCGGAGGTCCCGTGTCCACGAGCACGGCCCTCCCTGCGCCCTGAATGAGGTACGCGCTGCCCTGACCGACGTCGAGGATCGTGAGGCGGTCGGTGGGAATTCGACCGAGCAGGGCGGCGAGTCCGAGCCCGCCGAGAATCGCGGTGGCCCGGCGACCCGGGCGACGACCTGCGGCGAGATGCGCGGACAATCCGAGCAGAGCCATGGCCGCCGGCGGGCCGAGTGACGGGACCCCGACGTCGCCGCCGGGGAGCGGAGACGCTGCGCGGGCGATCCCCAGGAGCGCCCAGGCCGAGAGCCGGGCCGCCGCGGCGAACACGTCGCCCAGACCGGGGAGCGGCAGCACCGCGAGTCCCCCCCAGCCGAGCGCTGCGGCGGCCGGGGTGCCGGCCAGGAGGTTCGTGGCCGGAGCGAGGAAGCTCACGACTCCGAACGACGATGCGATCTCCGGCAGCGTCCCGAGGGTGAGAATCGCGGACAGCGCGCCGGCCTCCCGCCCGGCAGCAAGGATTCTCCCGAGTCCGTGTCGCCGCGGGCGCGCCGGTCGGGCCGCGGCGAGCGCCAGGAGACCGGCCGCCGTGAAGGAAAGCCGGAACCCGACGTCGCCGAGCGCCGACGGATCGCGCAGGAGAAGAACCCCGGCGGCCAGGCCGACGGCGTGGACCGGAGGGAAGCGCCGCCCCACCGCGAGTGCCGTGGCGGCGAGCCCACTCGTCGTCGCGGCCCGGAGGATCGGGGGACGGGCCCCGGTCACGAACGAGAACGCCGTGAGAAACGCGAGCACGGCGAGGAGGACCGGAAGCCCCCGCAGTCCCAGGGCCCGCAAGAGCGCTCCGGTCCCGAGGGCGAGGACCCCGACGTGCATCCCGGACAGTGCCAGCACGTGCGCGAGACCCGCGCGGCGGAACGCGGTCCGCTCGCTCGAGTCGAGACCCCGGCGGTCGCCCAGGAGCAGCGCCGTCACGAGGTCGCCCGCATCGGTGCGGCCGGCGCCGAACCGCGCTCGCGCGCGCGCCCGAAACCCGTGGGCCGTGCGGCGCGCGCTGGCCATGAACCCGGGGACGGGCGCGGAGTCGGTCGCCGCCCCGAGGATCCTCGCCCGACCGTGGATGCCCCGGGTGCGGGCCCAGCGATCCGCGCGGAACGCGGAGGGATCGGCGGTGGCGCGTACGGGATCGGCCCGGATCCGCGCGCGGAAGCCTCGTCCCGGCCCGGACGCCGGCGGCGGGTCGCGCAGGAGCAGGCGTCGCCGTCCGGCTCGGATGACGACGCCCCTCCCCTCCTCGCTCAACACTTCGAACCGACCTTCGATGTGAAGCGGCCGCGTCACGCGGCGCCTCGCGAACGCCGCCTCCGCCTGCGTGGCTCTCAAGAGCCCGAGGCACGGGGGGACCAGAATCCAGGCCCCGGGGTTCCCGATCGCCGCCGCCGAGGAGAGGACCGCAAGGCCGGCAGCAGACCGACCACCGAGGGGAAGAATGCTGCCGCCGGCGATGATGCCGACCGCGACGCCGAGTCCGAACCATCCGCCGTGACCGTTCACGGACGACCGGACTTGCAAGCGCCGGACCGGCGCGACGAGTCAACGGATCAGAACGAGTCGACGGCTCTCCGGCTCACGCCGTCCCTGGGTGATGCGCACGAAGTAGATGCCCGGCGGCGCTTCGACGCCGAGATCGTCGTGGCCGTCCCAGGTGCGCGTGTGCTCGCCCGCCGACATCTCGCCGGCGTAGAGCGTACGCACCCGCTGGCCCAGGATGTTGTAGATGCCCAGGTCCACCACCGTCGGATCCGGCACCTGAAAGTGGATGGTCGTCGCGGGACGGAACGGGTTGGGAATGCTGGGGCCGAGAAGAGGATCGTCATCGTCCTCGGGCCCGGGAGTCACCCCGTGACCGAGCTCGTCCAGCGTCAGCGGATCGAGCCCGGCGAACGCGCCGAGTCGAGCCGCATCGTCGCCAACGGGCCGAAGATCGCCGTCCAGAGGTTCACCCACCCGGAGACCGTCCCCCCGGCGGGCCCCTTCGAGGGCGGCGAGGATGGACCCCGCGCTCGGGCCCTCGACGCGAAGGACGTCGTCGACGCAGTCGGAAAGCAGGTTTCTCTCGAGCGAGGGTCCGGCCCATGCGCCTTCGACGGCCTCGACGAAGATCCCGACCGACGGGCCCCCGTCCCATCCGGGACGCGAGATGACGCAGTCGCGAAGGATCGGGCTCGCCCCTCCTCGCACGACGATGGCGGCGCCTCCGTTCTCGTGGAACGTACAGAGCGCGATCTCGGGCGCGCCCCGCTCGACCACGATCGTGCCGCCCGAGCCGCGGTTGCCGGTGAAAAGGCAGTTCCGGATCGCTGCCCCGCCCCCGTCGATCGCGATCGCGTCCCCGGCAGCGAGCGAGCGGCCATTCGAAAACCGGAGGTGGGAGAGCACGGGCGAAGCGTCACGAATCAAAACCGTCGCTCCCGCCTGTTCGCTCCGCCCGCCGCGTAACGTCAGCCCGCTCACCGTGGACGCGTCGCCCGACTCGAAGACGATGAGCTGCGACGACGACGCTCCGTCGAGCGTGCACCGCCCGGGCCCCTCCCCCGCGATCGTGACGTTGCGATTCGAGATCCGGAGCGGGAACACTTCGCCGGTGCGAGCGGAATAGGTCCCGGCCGCGACCGAGATGACGTCGCCCGCCGCGGCGACCTCGAGAGCCGCCGTGATGGTGGAACGATCTTCGGGAACCCGGATGGTCGCGGCGCGAGCGCCGGGCGCGAGGAGAAGAGCGAGGGCGAAGGCGAGTTGCACGTGAAGTTCCCCTGTTGGGAGAACAACCGTAACTCCGCCATATCGGGCTGGCAAGCGCTCGAATCTCTGTGGCGACAGGCGCTTACGTCTTTTACCTCGACGGACTCATCGCCCCGAGATACTCCGACTAGCCCGAGCCGCGGGCGCGCTCTTCGCGAAGGCTCTGCAGAAACCGAAGACGACGCTCGAAGAGGAGCGGAAGCGGAGCGCCGACCGCGAGGAAGAGCGCTCCCTCGGTAAGGGATCGCGGAACCTCTTCCCACGCACCGAGCGGAGTCTGGGGGATCCACCACCGGATGAAGACGATGACGGCGGCGAAGTACCCCACCGGCGCGTAGGTCTGGGCGATCCACCACAGGCTCCGTGCTACCGATCCGAGGGACCACCAGCCGGAGAAGAAGAGAATCGTCGTGCAGTAGAAGAAGGAGCCGGCGCCCATGGCCATCGCCACACCGAGCATCCCGTACCCGGCCTCCACGAGCCAATGACCGAAGGAGTAATTGAATGCGACGGTCGCGAAACCCACCGGCACGAGCCAGTTCTGCCGATCGATCGCCATGAGGTAGAAGCCCGGAAGGATCGCAAGGCAGGAGAAAACGACCGACACGGTCAGCATTCGGAAGATCTCGATGGATGGAACGAACGGCGGGAGGAGCCACAACACGGGGAGATGGAGCACCAGGTAGGAGAGGCCGAGCCCCAGCGGGACCAAGAGGGCCAGAAACGCCGTCGGCCGCTCGAGCTGACGGCGGAGAGCCGTCCGATCCCGCGTCTCTCCGTACCGGCGGAGAAAGA
>JALGZO010000256.1 GCA_025774865.1 bacterium
ATCCCCGCCGAGCCTATTTCTGCACGACGATCTTTCGGCTGATCCGCTCTTCCCCTGCACGCAGGACCGCGAAGTAGACGCCTCCCGGGACGTCGTCCGTCATCCAGGAAACGGTGCGAATCACTCCATCTCCGGTCGCGAGATCGGCCACCCGGCTCACGCGGCGACCACCCACGTCGTAGATGTCGAGCGTGACCGTGGCACCGGCGCGTGCGGCGAATCGAAGGATCGCCCGGTCGCTCACCGGGTTGGGTCGGGGCGGGTCGAGCATGAGGTTGCGGGACCGAGCCACCTCCGTCGCGGCGTCGGTGGTCGAGAGCGGGATCTCCGCTTCCCAGACGCCCCGGCCGTAGGTCCCGGCGACGAGCTTGCGCGCGCTCCGCCGAATCTCGAGATCGACGACGATCGCGTGCGGGAGACCCGTACCGAACGGCACCCAGTTCCCCCCGGCGTTCGTGCTCTTCCAGACGCCGGTGTCCGACCCCACGTACCAGTCGTCGGGCGCGCCCGGATCGGCGATGAACGTGTTCGCCGGCTGGTCCGGGAAGTCGCCCGTCACGTCCGACCACGAGACTCCGAAATCCGTCGTCAAGAGAATGTGGGGAGCGCCGGTCGCGTAACCACCGACCGTCGCGAACGCGCTCGCCGGGTCGGTCGGATGCGCGAGAATCTTCGTTTCCTGGCCCGTGGTGGGGAACGAGAGGGACCGCGTCCACACGCCGCCATCGTCGGTCGTGTGGTAGACGCCGGGACCGTGAGAAATGGTCCAGATGATGTCGCCGTCTACCGGGCTGATGGAGATCCACCGCGCGTGGTGGCTCGACACGTTCTCCCAGAGAGTACCGCGATTCGTGGTCCGGTAGATGCCGGAGCTCGCCCAGGTGTAGAGGCGGCTGCCGTCATTCTGGTCCTGGTCCACCGGCGTGACCCAGCTCCCGCTTCCGATGATACCGTTCTGGATCGGCGTCCAGCTATGCCCGCCGTTCTGGGATCGAAGGTGGTTTCCGAACTGCCACTCGGAAATCACGAGATTCGCGTTCGTGGGATCGATGTTGCAGACGAAGCCGTCCGCGACGACCGCCGACTCGAACCACGTGTCGACCCCCACCCGGCCCGGAACACCGTTGTCCTGCGTGCCGCCCATCGTGAAGTCGGGATCGCTCTGCGCCACGCAGATATCGTAGAACTGATAGGTGACGATACCCTCTCGCCGCGATTGCCAGGTCGCCCCGTCGGTCGTCGAACGCCAGACCCCGCCGTCGGTGCCGATCCAGAATTCGTTGACGAGCCCCGGTCGAAGCACCAACGCATGATTGTCCCAGTGCGGAGTCACGTCATCTCCGAACGGGACCTCACTGTTGAGGTCCGTGTACGTCTGACCCCCATCGTCTGACGTGTAGAGGTGCACTCCCCCCGCGATGACGCGATCCGCGTTGCTCGCCGCGACACCGATGATGTTGTTGTACCAGCCCTGTCCCCCGGTCAGGTTGAGCGAGTCGTTCCGCACCTGCCACGTGTCACCGTTGTCCGTGCTCCGGTAGATACCGAGCGTCGACCAGGTCCCGTTTTGCACGTAGTGGGCATAGATCACGGACGGATCGGCGGCCGTCACCGCGATCTTCGTCTTCGCGATGGAGGCACCCGACGGTTGACCGGTTCCCAGGGGGGAAAACGTCTGTCCATCATCCGTGGACACGCGAACACCGTTGTCCGTTTGCGAGTTCGCGAACCAGTCGCGGCCCTTGGTCGCGTAGACGCGGCTCGGGTCTCCCGGCTTCCACTTCACGTCGAACCAGTTGCCTTCAGCCTCCACTTGGGTCCAGTTGTCGCCTTGATCCGTCGAGCGCCAGAGGCCGTCGGCGGTTCCGGCGAGGATCGTTCCCGTCGGCGGGTTGTCCTCGATGACGTTGAAACCGATTCCGGCGGACAGCGGGAATGACAGCGAAGTGGGGTTCCAGGTCGCCCCCGCGTCCGTGGACTTGAACAAGCCGATTCCCCAGGGACCGAAGCCGGCTCCGCCGCTGCCGGCCCCGCTTCCCTCGCCGGTCCCGATCAGCACGATGTTCGGATTCGTCGTCAGCACGCACACCGCGCCGATCGGCAGCGTTGGCAGCTCGTCGGTCGACGTCGTCCAGGTGTCGCCGCCGTCGGTGGATTGCCACAGACCACCCGACGCAGACCCGACGTACACGATGCCCGAATTCGTCGGGTGGAAGTCGACGGACACGCAGCGACCGGAAAGCTGACTTGGGCCGATCGAGAACCAGCCCGATCGGGACGCCGGGCCGGAACGCTGCGCGCGGGCCCGAGCGACTTGGGCCGCTTCCCACCGCAGCCGGCCCGGTGACGTCCCCGCGGGGGAGTGGCGCGTTTCCGAGAACCATCGGAGCCGGTTGTACGGTTTCCAGCCACTGCTGCGCACATTCCTGAGATCCGGATTCGCGTCGAACCACTCAGCCAGCCGATCGAACTCGAGCGGCGCCTCGGTCCGTGACGCACTCGAAGTCTGGGCGGAGACCCGAGGCGGCACGGACATGGCGGGGAGCGGCTGCGGCTACGGGATGATCAATGAAGCCGGACGGCCTTCCGGCTGAGGCTCCGCCCGTCGTGCTCGAGCCGGAGCCAGTACACCCCGGCGGCGACCGGCCGACCCCCTTCGTCCGTGCCGTTCCACCGGGCCCGGTGCAGACCACTCTCCCGGAATCCGAGATCGAGCGTCCGCACTCTCCGACCGCTCACATCGAGGACCTCGAGACGGACCCAGCCGGACTTCGGAATGCTGTA
>JALGZO010000257.1 GCA_025774865.1 bacterium
TGCGTCGTCGAGAGATCCGCGTGGCCCAGAAGCTCCTGCACGACGCGCAGATCCGCCCCCCCCTCCAGCAGATGCGTGGCGAACGAGTGCCGAAGCGTGTGCGGGGAGACCCGGAGCAGCAGGCCCGCGTTGTCCGCGTGTCGCTTGATCAAGAGCCAGAAGCCCATGCGCGAGAGCCGGCGCCCTCGTCGGTTCACGAAGAGAGCCGTCTCCCGCGGATCCTTGACGAGCGCGGTCCGGCCGTGCCGAATCCACCCCGTCACCGCCCGAAGCGCGATGCGCCCGATCGGAACCCAGCGCTCGACGTCCCCCTTGCCTCGCACGCGGAGAAGCCCGGGGTCCACGTCGAGATCGGCCAGATCGACGCTGATCGCCTCGGTCGCGCGCACGCCTGTCGCGTACCCGAACTCGAGGAGAGCGCGGTCCCGCCAGGCGACGGGATCGTCGCCGGACGGAGAGGCGAGAAGCCGCTCCATCTCGGGCACCGTCAGTGCCCCCGGGAGCTTTCGCTGTCGGCGCGGTCCGGCCACCTCGCGCGTCGGATCCGCTTCGGCCGCACCGGCCGCGACGGCGAAGCGGTGCAGCCCGCGTACCGCGGAAAGTCGTCGGCTGACCGTCGAGGGTGCGCGCCCGAGGTCGCGCTGCCCCCGCAGGAACTCCGTGATGTCGTCGCGGTCGGCCCCCCCCACCACCTCGACACCACGATCCGCGAGGTGCTTCACGTACGCTGCGAGGTCACGCCGGTAAGCGTCGAGCGTGTGGCGGGATAGCCCCTTCTCCACCGCGAGCTCGTCCAGGAAGAGGCGCACCGCGGTCTCGGCTCTCACCCGGTCTCCTCCCGGAGGTCCAGCTCGGTCTGGCCGTGCTCGATCGCCAGGAGCCTCCGCTTCATCGCGGGGCCGCACGAGTAGCCCCCCAACCCTCCGCCCTCCCGCAGGACACGGTGGCACGGGACGACGAGCGGAAACGGATTCCGGTGCAAAGCGTTCCCCACCGCTCGCACCGCGCCGGCCCGTCCGATACGCCGCGCGACGTCGCCGTACGTACGGATCTCACCGAACGGGATGCCGCGTACCGCCTCGAAGACCGACCGCTGGAAGCCGGTCACGCCGCGCAGGTCGAGCGAGCCGTCCCACGCCAGCGGCCGCCCCCGCAGGTACTCCGCGAGGGCGTCGGCGAGCTCGGATCGATCCGACTCGGTATCGATCTCGATCCCCTCGACCGGCTGTCCTTTCGTCGCGGCCGCCGCCTCGGGAACCGCTCCGAGACGCACTGCCACGAGACCGACCGGGGACCTCCACGCGTGCACGACGATCCCCGCGCCGCGGACCTCCAGGTGGGAAAGCTTCATGACTCCTCCGCCCCTCCGAGGTGGGTCCAGAGCGACAGCGCGAGCTCTCGTCCGATGCCGGGAACCTCCGCGATCTCGGACAGCGTCGCCTTCCGGATCGCCTCGACCGAGCCGAATCGATGGATCAACACCCGCCGTCTTGATGGACCGATCCCCGGCACTTCGTCCAGTACGCTCGATGCTACCCGGCCACCTCGCCGCCGCCGATGGGCGCGGAGTGCGAAACGATGCGCCTCGTCCCGCACGCGCTGCAGCAGCTTCAAGGCGTCGGCGTCGGGGGGGAGCCGCAACGGTTCCGCGCGACCCGGAAAGAAGATGAGCTCCTCTCGCTTGGCCAACGACACGACCGGAAGATCCTCGAGCGCCTCCGACGCCAGCGCGCGCGAGGCCGCGCCCAGCTGCGTCGGCCCGCCGTCGATGAGCATGAGGTCGGGACGACCGCCGGCCGTGCGGATGCGGCGCGCGCGACGACGGACCGCCTCCTCGATGGCGCGGGGATCGTCGCGACGGGGCGCTTCGCGGATGCGAAACGTGCGGTACTCCGCTTTCGCCGGCGCCCCCTCTTCGAACACGACCATTGATGCGTACGTGTCGGTGCCCTGGATCGTCGAGATGTCGAAGCCCTCGATGCGGCGCGGGGGCTTCGCCAGCCCGAGGGCCTTCGCCACCGCGGCCACGGCCGTCTTCGGGCCGCGACTTCTTGCCTCGAGCCCGGTCTCCGGGCGAGCAAGTGCGACCTGAGCGTTGTGCTCCGCCATCTCCAGGAGCCGCACCCCCACTCCACGACGCGGGATCCGGAGCGCGACCTGACGCCCCACCTTGTCGCCGAGCCACTCCCGCAGGAGGGGAGCGTCGCCGGGCTCCGTGCGGACGAGGATCTCGCGGGGCACGCGATCGTGCAGGTGGTAGAAGCCGAGAAACAGGCCGCGGAGAATCTCGCTCTCGCGCTCGGCCGGCGTGCAACCGATCTCGATGCGGTCGCGACCGATCACACGACCGTCGCGCACGGAGAGGAGAACGCCGATCGCCTGTCGGCCGAGCCTGACGAAACCGACCGCGTCGACGTCGCTCTGACCCTTCAGCGTCACGTGCTGCTTCGCGACCGTCTTCTTCAAAGAGAGCAGCCGATCCCGGAGCTTGGCCGCATCCTCGTAGCGCATCTCCCTCGCGGCGCGCACCATGTCGCGCTCGAGAGTGATGACCACATCGTCCTTCTTGCCGTCGAGAAACCGGAGAACGTCGTTCACGATGGTCCGGTATTCCTTCGGGTCGACGTCGCCACGACAGGGACCCACGCAGCGACCCAGGAAGTAGTCCAAGCAGCCGCGCTCCGACATCCCCGGAACGAGGTTCAGCTTGCACGTGGGCAGCGGGAAGACGGTCCGCAGGGTCTGCAGCGTCCGACGCATGGCGCCGACATCGGTGTAGGGGCCGAAGAAGCGTGACCCGTCGCTTTCCATCTTGCGCGTGGGAAAGACGCGGGGAAACGTCTCGGGCAGAGTCACCTGGATGTACGGGTACTTCTTGTCGTCGCGGTACACGACGTTGTAGCGCGGACGATGCTCCTTGATGAGGTTGTACTCGAGGAGAAGCGCCTCCATCTCGGAGGGTGTCACGATGAAGTCGATCTCGTGCGTCGAGTCCACGGTGCGCTGCACCTTGGGTGCGAGATCGGCCGGATTGCCGAAGTAGCTGCGCACTCGTGAGCGCAACGACTTCGACTTGCCGACGTAGATGACGCGCCCGCCGCCGTCGAGGAACAGATACGCGCCGGCGCTCTTGGGGAGGCCCTGCGCCTGGCGCACGAGCCGCTCCCGACGCTTCGCCTTCGATTCGCCGCGGCTCATCTTCGCCGTGCCGACGCGCGCCCCGGCAGGGAGTCGAGGATCTCCGCCATCTCGTCGTGCCGGAGCCAGCGGTACGCCAGCAGGAGGAAGCCGAGACCGAGCGTGATGGCGGACCCCACTTCGACGATTCGGGGTACGAAGCCGTCGCCGGGGACCCAGCGATTCGCCAGGGCGAGCCCGGCGAGGCATCCCGCCGCCAGCGCGGCGCTCGCCGCCAGCGAGCGCCCGAACGCGCGCAGCAGGCTCGCCGCCGGGAGCCGTCCGACCCGTCCGCCGAGGCTCCGGAGCAGGAGCGCGACGCTCAGATAGGAGGCGAGACTCGTCGCGAGGGCGAGGCCTCGGAGTCCCAGGGGTCCCATGAGGAGAAGATTCAGCGCGATGTTGGCGACCATGGCGATGGAGGCGATACGGACCGGCGTCTTCGTGTCCTGAACCGAATAGAACGCCTGCGAGAGCCCCTTGACAAGGCCGTACGCCGGCAGCCCGAACGCGTAGAAGAGCAAAGCCGAGGCCGTCATCGGCGTCGAGCGCTCGCCCGAGAACTCGCCGTATTGGAAGAGGAGCGCCACGATCGGCTCGGCCAGGAGCGCCAGACCCACCATGGCCGGCACGAGCAGCGTCAGCAGCAGGCGCAACGTGTGGGCGAGCGTGTCGAGCAAGGCCGCACGGTCGTCCTGCGCGGCCCGGAGCGAGAGCGCCGGCAACGCGGCGGTGGACACCGCGACACCGATCACGCCGAGCGGCAACAACGTCACCCGGTTTCCGAGCCGCAGCGCCGTCAGCGATCCCTGCTCGAGCCGCAAGGCCAGCAACGTGTCGACGAAGAGATTCAGCTGCGTCACCCCCAGCGCGATGAGCCCCGGCACCATGAGCGCACCCACCCGCCTCACGTCCGGGTCAGTCGGCGCCCAGGCGGGCGAGATCGGCAGGCCGAGCTCGCGCATCTTCGGAAACATGACGACCCAGGCGGCGAGCCCCCCGACCAGCCCACCGATCGAGAACGCGAACGCCCGAGACTCGAGGCTCGCGAGGGGTACCGCCGCCAGCGCGCCAGCCAGAAAGAAGACGCTGATCAGAATCGGAGAGAGCGCCGGTACGGCGAAATGGCGTAGCGCGTTGAGGGCAGCGCCGGCGAGCGCCGCCCCCCCGGCGAAGAGCAAATACGGAAAGAGCAGCCGGAGAAGTCGGACGGCGAACGAGAGCTCGTCGGGTCGCCCCTGCCAGTCGTGCGCGTAGAGTCGTACGAGCGGCTCGGCCAGCAAGAGTCCGAGCCCGACCATGGCGACGAGGATGACGAAGAGCACGCCGAACGTACGGCGCAGGAATTGCCCGGCCTCCTCCGCGCCCCGCCGCTCGCGCAGCTCCGTGAACACGGGGATGAACGCGGGGTTGAGATTGCCTTCGCCAACGACCCGGCGGAAGAAGTTCGGGATCAGGAACGCGAGGTTGAAGGCATCCGCGACGAATCCCGTGCCGAACAGGACCGCGAAGGACGTGTCCCGGGCGAGGCCGAAGACGCGAGAGAGCATCGTCGCGGCGCCCACTTTCGCCGCCGTGCGCGTGATCGCCGCGCCTCCGCCCTTCCGTTCCCCACCCTGGCTCATGCCGTCCCTCCGCGGGCCGGCAGGATTCCACGAGGGGCCAACCCCGTCAATCCGGCCCAGCCATCGAGACCTCCCCTTGACCTAAGGCCCGGGAGAGCCTATGCTCCCGCGACTCAGATTCCAGAAAACGGGAGAGGCCAGAGGATGCCCCAGCACAAGTCCTGCGAGAAGCGCATACGCCTGAGCCGCAAGCAGAACGCGCGGAATCGCACGATCAAGAGCGCGGTCAAGACGGCCACGAAACGGTTTCTCGCCGCCGAGGGCGAGGATGCGGAAGCGGCGTACCGGGCGGTCGCGTCGGAGTTCGACACCGCCGCGAAGAAGGGGGTCATCCCGAAGGCTCGTGCGAACCGCAAGAAGAGCCGCCTGGCCCGCGAGCTCAACCGAAGGTCGTCCCAGAGCTAGCCACCCCGCGCCTGGGTTCGGAGCTCCGCCAGAACGCGTTCGGTTACCCGCGCCACGATCTCTTCGTCGGCCGTGGCGGCCGGAGGCGTCGCGGTTTCACACCCCGCCAACCCTTCCCGAACACCGTACCGGGCTCGCGCCGCGATCAGATCCTCGACCTGGGCCGGCGTGAGAGGGTCTGCCCCCCCCAGGAGCCGGGCCACCAAGAGAATCCGCGCGGAATGCTCGACCGTTTCGAGCCGCTGGTATGCCTCGAGCACATCGCTTCCGACCGCCACCGCCCCGTGGTTCTGCAGCAAGAAGGCGTCGTGGTTCCGGACGACGGGATCCAGCGTCTCGGCGAGCGCAGCCGTTCCCGGCGTGGCGTACCGGGCCAGCGGCACTTGCCCCAGCCCGACGATCACCTCGGGAAGCACGCACTCGGACAGCGCGATGCCCGCCGCCGCGAAGCCGGTGGCCACGGGGGGATGGGCGTGCGCGACGGCCCGGATCTCGGGCCGCGCATCGTAGATCCGGAGGTGCATTCCGGTCTCGGAGGAGGGCTGCCCCCGGCCATCCACGAGACGCCCGCCGCGATCGACGAGGATCAGATCGTCGACCTCCACATCGCCCTTGCGAATGCCCGCGGGGGTGATCAATACCGTCGAGTCCGAGATGCGAACCGAGACGTTGCCGTCGCGGCCCGCCACGAACTGCCGCGCGTCGATGTGCCGGCAGACGCGCACGAGGTCGCGCTTGATCTCGTGCAGGGGCCTCACTCGTCTCGCCCCAAGCGAACCTCGTCCACGACCCCGACGATGACGGTGCGGATCGGCGGCTGATCGAGCTCCAATACCTGGCCGGCGGAGTTGCCTTCGTCCAAGACCAGAACCCGGTCGCCCTCCCCCGCACTCACCGAGTCGATGGCGAGGTACGCTTCTCCCCGAGCCTCGCCGCGGAGATCGAGCGGCCGTACGAGCAAGATCTTGGCTCCGGTGAGCGTCTCGTCCTTGGCGGTCGCCCAGACCGACCCGACGACGAGCCCGAGTTTCACGCTTCGCCGCCCGCGTCTACGTTCAGATCGGTCCCGTCCACCAGGCCGAGGATCGCGGCATCCAGGGGCGCGAACTTTCCGGGAAACGCCTTCGCCGCTTCACGCGCCCGCACGAAGAACACGCGATCGCCTTCGCGCACCGACACGTTGTCCGCCGCGACCAGCGGTTCGCCGGTCGGTCGACCGGATTCGTCCTCCGGACGGATGATCCGCAGCTTGATCCCGTGCACTGTCGGGTCTTTGACGGTGGCCCAGACGGTCCCGATCACGCGCGCGAAGTTCATTCCTCTTCGTCTCCTCCGCCGAGCTGCCGGTCCCCGCGAAGGAGTCCCCGCCCGACGCGCCGGGCCAGCGTCGCATGCGGCCCCGCGAGGATCTCGGTATGGAGATGATACCCGCGCAGATCGACCACGGCCCTCGCCGCCTGCGCCGCCGCCTCCACCGCTGCCACCTCACCCGTCATCGTGAAGAAGCCCTTCCCTCCGATACCACGCCCCGCGCCGATCTCCAGGAGCCGCACCCGCGCCGCCTTCGCGGCGGCGTCGGCCCCGACGATCGTCGCGGCGACGGAAAGCGTCTCCACGACGCCGATCGCGACGCCCAGCTCACCGATCTCCCCGGTCCGCTCGATCGCCGGGGCGACGTCGGCGTGCACTCGAGGCAACAACAGCTCGTCGACCAGATGCGGGACGCAGATTGCGCGACCCGCCCCGAGCGAGGCCTCCACTTCCGCCACTCCCCCGGAAAAGACGACGAGAAACTTCCCCGGCGAGATCGGACACGCTTCGACCAGGTGCACCTGCGCCGTCTTCAACACCTGGTCGGTCGCTCGCACGCCGGCCGCGATCGAGCTCGTCTCGAGCATCCCGAGGGCGTCGCCGCGGAGCCTCACGAGACGCTAGACGATGCGGAAGGAATCAATGAGGGTACACCGGCGGAACCGCGTGAAGCTTCGCGCCGTCGTCATCCCCTCACCGGTGGGACTCGCGATCGTGAAGCTCGTGTACCCCTCTCCCCCCGCTCCCAGGCCCGAGTAATTCGGTCCGTTCTTCACGAAGATCGAGCAGTCGATGATGCGCGCCATGCGAGAGAGCTTGTCGACGTTCTTCGAGTACATCGACGCCGTATGGTAGTTCCCCCCTTCCACTTCACGGGCGAAGTCGATCGCCGTATCGACGTCGCGCACGCCGGCGACGCCGACCACGGGCATCATGAGCTCGGTCCACAGGAAGGGATGATCTTCGTCGACCTCGGCCACGAGGAGGCGAGTGTCCTTCGGCCCCGAGACGCCCGCGGCTTCGAGGATGACGCCCGCGTTCTTGCCGATCAGTTCTCGATTGATCTTCGATGAGTGACGCGGACCACGATCCTCCGTCAGCACCGTCTTCCGTACGACGTCGAGAGTCCGACCCTTCAATTCGAAGGCGCCCGCCGCGACGAGGCGATCCATCAGGCTCCTCCGGATGCGATCGACCGCGATCACTTCCTTCTCATCCGTGCAGACGATGTTGTTGTCGAAGGAAGCCCCGCTATAGATCCCGTGCGCCGCGACGTCGAGGTCCGCCGTCGTGTCCACCACCACCGGGGGGTTGCCGGGCCCCGCCGTGATCGCCCTCTTTCCGACGCTCATCGCTTCCTTCACGACACCGCCGCCTCCGGTCACGACGAGGAGACGGACTTTCTCGTGCCGCATCAGGCCCTGCGTGACCTCGATCGACGGCTGCGCGATCGTCGTGAAGACGTTCGGCGGACCTCCCGCCCCTCGCACGGCTTCCTCCAACAGCGACACCGTTCGAAGCGAAACTTCCCGGGCGCCCGGGTGCGACGCGAAGATCGTCGCGTTCCCACCCGCCAGCATACCGATACCGTTGTTGATGATGGTCTCGGAAGGATTCGTGGACGGCGTGACGGAGAGAATCACGCCGTACGGTGCGCGTTCTTCGAGCATCAACCCGTGGTCGCCCGATTTCGCGTAGGGGATGAGGATCTCGGTCCCCGGTGACTTGCGCCCGACGAGGAGGTTCTTTCGGATCTTGTCGTCGACGCGGCCGAGACCGGTCTCCTTGACCGCGAGCTCGGAGATCGCCGGCGCGTGCTCCTCCACCGCGCGGCGACAGGCGGCGATCATCGCGTCGCGGGTCTCGAGTGAGGTGTCGCACAGATCCAGAAACGCTTGTCGCGCGGCGGAGGCAGTCTCGTCGACGGTCTCGAAGATGGGGCCACCCGACGACCGCCGAGCGGCAGAAGCCGTAGGCGCCGCAGCCGGCGCGACCGGGCGGCCCGCGGCGACCTCGAGAGCGCCCTGGGACTCGAGCCGCTTCACGACCCGCGCGACGATCGAGTCGATCCGGCCGGCGTCGATCCCCATGCTCTCCCTCGTTCGTCAGACGCCGGCCTCGGACCGGGCCTTGTCGTATCGGACCTCGCCGCCCGTCTCGAACGAGTCCACGATCGCCATGATCACGGCATCGACCGGCGTGTCGGCCGTCATTTGCGTGAGTCGAGCGGAACTCCCCGCCGCGGTGAGAACGATCTCGCCGTGCCCCGCCCCGACCACGTCCACCGCCACGGTGAACGTGCCAGTCGGCTGGAGGTCGAGACCCACCGTCTCCACGACTTGGAGCTTGAAGCCGGAGAGCTTGCTCTCCTTGCGGGTGGCGACCACCGTCCCCACGACCCGACCGAGGGTCACGATCAGGCGCCGGCCGGTTCGGCCGTGCGGCCGACCGGCAGCACCTGCTCCACGTTCTGGTGCGGGCGCGGGATCACGTGCACGGTGACCAGCTCACCGACCTTGTTGGCCGCCGCCCCGCCGGCATCGGTCGCGGCCTTCACTGCCGCCACGTCGCCTCGAACGACGGCGGTCACGTAGCCGCCTCCGATCTTCTCGTATCCGACCAGGGTGACGTTCGCAGCCTTCACCATCGCGTCGGATGCCTCGACCAAGGCCACGAAGCCGCGCGTCTCGATCAGCCCCAGAGCCTCACTCATCGTCTACCTCCCCCATCGCGGATGACTCCGCCCGGCCTCAGGCCGAAGGTGCTTCGTCGGTTCCCTTCAGAAGGATATCTTCCAACATCGAGTGTGGGCTGGGGATCACCCGGCTGGAGACGAGCTCTCCCACCCGGCGCGCCGCCTCTTCGCCGGCGGCGACGGCCGCCTTGACGGCCCCGACGTCCCCGCGCACGAGAGTCGTCACGTAGCCCGAACCGATTCTCTCGTAGCGGGTGAGCCTGACGCGAGCCGCCTTCACCATCGCGTCCGAGGCCTCCACCAGCCCCACGTACCCACGCGTTTCGATCATGCCGAGCGCTTCACCCCCCACAGACGCCTCCCTCGTCTCGTCATGGCCGGCCGTAGGATCGGCCGCGTGACGAGATCCCCTCCGGGAACCCCGAACACTCCAGGTTATCCGGTGTAGCCGGTCTAGGCGGGGGCTGTCAATCCAGGAGGCGCCCCAAAAGGAAACGAGGGGAACGCTTTCGCGTTCCCCCCGCTACTTGGTCCCCCACTCTGATGCCGTGCGCCGAGTCGCCGGAGAAAAACTTGAACGGCGTCAAGCCGGCGGCCCACGAATCACGCACATCGCAGGAGACCGATGCCCCGATTTCCTCCGGAACGGAGCCCCGCCGGGCTGGCAAGGCTCGACGTCCCGGGAACGGCCGGGGAGAGCGTCGAAAGCGGACCGCCGAGTTGTCTCTACCGGGAGGATTGGCCCGCTTTCTGGCTCTCCCCTTTGCGTTCGCGCTGTGCATCTCGTGCATGGTGCGTGCCAGTACGCGAGTGACACGATTCCGTGCATTCGCTCAAACATCGCTGAAATTCGGGAAAACTGCTTCTGACGCGTGCGACGCAAGATGCGAATGACATTCGCACTCTGCAAGGTCGGCCTCGGTGTTCGTCCGCCCCGCTTCGCCGCGGCGCCCGGGCCGAACCGGTCCCCGATCGGGTACCACGGCACTTGCCCCCGGTACCCGCCAGGGCCCGGGATCAGGGTTTCACCGGATGTCCCGACCTCGGTTTTGAGGGTTTTCCCGGACCGGCCGGAAGCGCCGATTCCGAGCATCGGGTCG
>JALGZO010000258.1 GCA_025774865.1 bacterium
TCCCGATGCCGAGCTCCCGCTCGAGCGTGGCCAGGCCACCCTCGTCGACGTCATAGGCTCCGACGAACCAACCTCTCCCGGCGAAGAGCTCGGCGGTTGCTCGGCCGATCCCGCTCGCCCCTCCCGTCACGAAGATGCACTTGCGATCACCCGCTCTGCAGCCTGCCCCCACGGCTCATTCCTCCCTGGTACCGGAACCCTCTCCCTGCACGCCGACGAGTTCGGGCAGCTCGCAGAGCGCGTCGATGACGTGATCGGGCTGGGCGAGGAAGTGCTCGTCGTCCAGATGGCTCACCCCGCCCTCCTCGGTGATCAGGACCGACCGCATTCCCACCGCGCGCGCTCCCTGGATGTCGTGGACGCGCGAGTCGCCCACGAAGATCACCTCCTCCGGCCCGCAGCCCACCTTCTGCAACGCGAAGTGGAAGATGCCCGGGTCGGGCTTGCACGAGCCAGCCGCCTCGGAGCTGATCCAGTGGTCGAAGTAGGAACGCAGCCCCAGGTTCCGCGTCATCGGCTCCAGGTAGTCGTCGTCGATGTTGGAGACGATCGAGAGGCCGAGCCCGCGGGAGCGCAGCACCTCGAGCGTCTCGAGGCAGTCGTCCCGCAACACCATCTGGCGGATCATCACCGCGCGCTGCGCCCGATAGAACCACTGGCTGAACTCCTCGCATTCCTCCCGGCCAAGGGATGCGAGGAGCCGGCGGGTGGTGTCGAGAAAGAGGTCTCGGTGCAGGTAGAAGGGGCGGTTCACGTAGTTCGCGTTCGTCTCGCGCGTCGCCTCGACGAACGCGTGGCCGATGTCCGCAAGCCCGCGCTCCAGTCCGAGGCGACTCGCCGCCTCCGCCAGCACCGGCATGCAGACGATGGGGATCTGGACATTGCTGAAGAGCGTGCCCCCGAGGTCGAAGAAGACGGCGCGAATCCCATTCATCAGGCCGGGGAACCTAGCCCGCATTCCTCACCAAGTCCCTACTGCGACGGCAGGTCTCCGTGCTCTGGCGCGAGATTCCGGCGTCCGGCACACTGGGGCCCCCATTCGAAGAGGAGAGGAGAAGACTCATGCTGAGCGTCATGGCAACGCTGAAGGTGAAAGAAGACAAGGTCGAGGAGGCCGCGGCCTTCTTCAAGGAGCTGGCCGCCGGGGTGCTGGCCGACGAACCGGGAACCCTGGCCTACGTGATTCACCAGCGCCGGGACGATCCGAACACCTTCATCGTGTACGAGAAGTACGAGAGCGGCGAGGCCTTCGCCCTTCACGGGAAGAATCTGGCCGCCAAGGGGGCCAAATTCGCTGGCGTGATGGACGGCCCGCCCGCCGTCGTCGTCATGGACGAGATCTGAGCGCACGCCACCCGCGGTTTCGATCGAACAGCTGCCGCCCAGCGGCAGCTGGTACGACCCGGGGAAGTACCACAGCCTGGACGAGGTCAAGGGGAAGCCCTTCGAGATCGCCGACATCGAAGTCACTCCCCACCAGATCGGCAGCGAGGAGATCGACCTCTGGTTCGTCAGATCCATGTGCGTGCGGCCATGGCGTCACGGAAGACCGGGCGCCATCCCGGCCGGCATCCGATGGCTGACGCACCACCTCTTTGGCGCATGCTTCGCCTTCCATTTCCGCTTTCCGTCCCGCGGCCGGACGATGCTGTACTTCGGCAACCTCACCGGGCAGGTCGACGAGCTGAGCGGAATCGAGCGCGTCGATCTCCTGGCGATCCCGTACTGTCCGGCCAACAGGAAATGGCTGCAGCAACCGCAGCACCTGATCGAACGATTCCGGCCCAGCGTCACCCTGGTTCACCATTTCGACAACTTCCTGAACCCCTTCACCCTGTCGAAGTACATGAACCTGGATGACTACCGCAGAGCCCTTCACGAGAGGTGTCCCGGCTCGAAGTTCTACTTCTCCAAGTTCCGCCGCGAAGTCGATCTCGCCGCGATCGGCGCCGCCTGAAGGCGCGAGAAGCGGGGGAACGGGGCACGCCCGGGAGCCGCTCGGGCGGGCGATCAAATCGCACGACTGGGAGGGGTCGTGTTTGCCGAGAACAAGGTATCTTCTCCGGGCTGGAATCGAGGGAGGCGAGGATCATGGGCGCGAGCGGCGCAACCACGGCGCATCGGACCTTCGTGAGCTACATCGACCGGACGCGGGAGTTCTACCTCGCGCTGGACTACGGCAATCCGTACCGCTGGTCTCATTTCGACGACGTGCCGTTCGCGCGGCCCGCGAAACCGCTCTCCGAGTGCCGGCTGACGCTGGTCACCACGGCCAGCCCGCTCCGCGATCGACCCCCCGAGAGCGGTTCGCTGCGCGGGTCGAAAGAAGTCTGGTCGGGCCCGACCGACGCGACTCCGGAGCGCCTCTTCACGGACGACCTCGCCTGGGACAAGGAGGCCACCCACACCGACGACGTCGACTCGTTCCTTCCGATCCGCTGGCTCCAGGAGTACGACGATGCCGGGCGGATCGGCGGACTGGCCGCCCGCTTTCACGGCGTGCCGACCGACTACAGCCAGCGCCGCACGATCGAG
>JALGZO010000259.1 GCA_025774865.1 bacterium
CGAACAGGACGCCCCGGTCACGGACGCTCCCGGAGACATGGCCTGGATGCCGACGATCTCGGCGCGCACGGAAGCCATCGTGCGACGCTTCCTCCCCGAAGTCCGCGAGGTCGAAGTGGACGGCGGACTTCTACCGAGCTGCAAGTTCGATCCGAAGGGGCCGCGCTTCGGTCTGGCGGAGCTCGAGCGAGAACTGTCCGCCGGCGCCCTCGACCAACTTTGCCTCGCGCTGCGTCTCGCAATCGTGGAAACTGTCTCGTCGTCCGGTGAGAGACTCCCCGTGTTCCTGGACGATCCGCTCGTCCGGGCGGACGACGCCCGGCACGATCTCGCCCTGGATTTCCTCGTCGACGACGCGTCAGCTCGCGGCCAGGTCATATTGCTGACCGCGCAAGACATGAGGTCGAGATGCTTCCTGCATCAGTACCCACATCACCTCGGACGCATCGTCGCGCTGACCGATCCTCCTCCCGCGACCGCCGCCGCCCCGGTGTCCCCGGGCTCGTACCAGCCGGGGCTCTCCTCTCGCTCCTGAGCCTCGCCGTCTCCGTCGAAGCCCAGGCCCCGCCCGACATCACCTGGACGACCGCCTTGATCGCCGGCGCCGAAGGGCGGCAGGCGAGTCAGACGGGCGGCACGACGGTCAACTTCGGCACCCCGGTCGAACTGCACCTCGTCGTCGAGGGAGAGCAGGCCGGCGGGCTCCCCGTCTACTGCACGGGCGCCGCGAGGCTTCGCATCGCCGGCCGCGCGGTGCCGAAGCGTATGGTGCTGAGCCCCGAGGCCGCTGGACTCCAGGGGGCCGAGGTTCACTGGCAGGCGCTGAATCCCACGAAGGACGGGCGCCACTGGACGCAGCGACGCGTCGACGCCTGGGACCACCACTGGTCTGCTTCCATTCTGGATTTTCCCGGCGGCGACGATTCATCGGCCGACAAGCGTCTGGGCTCGATGCGGTTTGCGGTCGCGATCGAGATCACGGGTTCGGACGGCGCCCGGAGGCTGGTCGAGTCGGACGGCTGGCGCATCCCGTCGACCCCGACGCATCCGGAGTCGGCACCCGGATTCCGGCTGACGCGACACGGCGGGCAAAGCCTCGCCGGGCGCGCGTTGGGGTTCTCGCGGCTCCCGGTGGTCCCCGGTCTCCCGGTGTCGTACGCCCGGGCGAAGGTGGCCCTGGCGCCGATTGACGTCGTCCTGGCCGCCTACGAGGACATGGCGGAGGTCTCTCTCGAAGGCCCCCGCGATGCTCCGCTCGGCGGGGCCGAGTGGTCGTGGCTCTTCGAAACGGTCGCCCGAGGCCTGATGCGACGCTCGCTGCCGAACGCCCCGCTCGTGACGCCGCAGTCGGGGGCGCTCGCGTACGGGGTAGATGGCGTCCTCAAGGGCGACGTGCTCGTCGTCGGCGAGCACTACGCGATCCTGCAGGGCGACAACGTCGACGGATGGTTGAGCGAGGACGACCGCGTCTTGCATGCGACGTCCGGGACGATCCGGTCGGGAACTCTGTCCGATGTCTCCGGATCTTTGAACGTGCTGCGCCCGCGCAACTTCCAGCCCTGGCGAAGACGGCTCGCGCAAGCGGGCTACGGCGAGCTCGGACTCGTTGCGTTCTACACCGCGAACCTCGCGCAGGCGTGCCGTGAGTTCCAGCGCGATCACGGGATGGAGGTGACCGGACTTCCCGACGACGCGACGAGTCAGGCGCTCGACGACGTCCTTGCGGCGATGGACGCGGTCGACGACGACACGGCCGCAACGCAGTCGACCGCACCCCCGGGCGGCCGGTGAGGACGCTCGCCGCTCCGGACTTCGAGACGCTCCAGACGCTGCTGCCCGTCGAAATCGATCGATACCGCGACGATGACGCGCTGCAAACCGTCACGGTGGTCACCCCGGGAGACCTCGCCCGCGAGGAGGCACGGCGGGATCTCGCGCGAAGAACCGGCGGCATGCTCGGGGTGCCGATCATCGCCTTCGGCGATTGGATCCGGAACACCGTCGCCGACGAGATCGGACGCCGGGACGGGCGTGAACTCGGCGAGGCGGGTCTCGGTCGACTCGTCGCGCGGCTGCTCGACGAGAGCGCACCCCGTCCCGGACGGACCGAACCGTTCCGGGGGGCGTCCCGGACGGCGGGCCTCGACCGGGCCGTGACCCGCTCGCTCCAGGATCTACGCCGGGGCGGCTGGTCAGCCCGCGCCCTGGGCGTAGCCTTTCGCCCCGCGCCCGACGCGCTCCGGGCGGAGCTCCTCCGCCTGCTTCGAGATCTCGAGAGCACGCTGGAGACGGAGAGGCTGTGGGATCGCCGCCGCCGCGAGCGTCTCGCGGCGGACTCTCTCCGCTCCCGAGCGGACCCCCCGCCCCTGATCTTCTTCGGTTTTCACGACCTTCCTCCCAGCCAGCGCGAGGTCGTCGCCGGAGCGGCTGCAGCGGGACCGGTCACGCTCTTCGTTCCCGGACCGGGAGGCGCCGGGGAGACGGCGGCTGTTTCGTTGATCGAATGGGCCCGCGACCTCGGTTCC
>JALGZO010000260.1 GCA_025774865.1 bacterium
GCTCTCGCCGCTCTTTCTCTCGCCGCCGCGCTGACGGGTTGCTCGTCCGAGTCTCCGGTGCCGGTTTGCGATCGGTGTGAGAAGTGGTCCAAGGTCTCGTCCGCGCTCGGGCGTTTCCCCGCGCCGCATCCCGTAGACCCGAGCTTCGTGCTCTTCTCGACGGTGGAGAAGCAGGACCCCGCCGATGCGCGTCAGGAAGACGAAGACATCTGGCTCACGTGGATCGAGAACGAGGATGACCCCGACGCGAATGCCATCCTCGATCGAAGCCTCTTTTTGATCACGCCCGACGACACGGGAACGAGCGGTGACAACACCTCGCCCCGGTGGTCCCCGTCCGGCACGAGGATGGCCTACGTGCACTCCCCGCCCGCGGGGGGGACCGAGATCTGGACCATGACCATCGACCTTCCGACCGAACGCGGTCAGTCGCCGAACCTCGGCGTCCCGGAACGGATCGTCGCGGACGCACGGGATCCGGCCTGGCTGGCGGAGGACCGCCTCCTTTTTTCGCGAGACGACAAGATCTTCCGGATCGATGTGGGCGGGGCGTCCGAAGTCCAGGTTTCGTTCGATCCGCCGAGCTATTCGTCGACCGACAAGTACGTGGATCGTCATCCGTCGGTGTCCCCGGATGGCGAGGTGGTGTTCGGTTCGCGCAACCGCTTGCCGGTGGCGGATCTCTACGTTCAGGCGTTCGAGGTCGACTCGATGGGAGCGGTCGAAACCGACGCGTTCATCTCGTTCAAAGCCCCGGAAGCGGCGGAGCCGACCTTTCCGGTGTTCGACGAGGGAGAGGAGCTGCGAACACCCGCGCTCATGCGATCGATTCCGACTCTAGGGATCGATCCGTTTCAGATCGGCACGACGCTGGCCAGGTCCGTCGTGATCGATCCGCTGCGCGAGAACTACTGCGATACGACAATCGTGATCGCGAAGCGACTCGAACCGGACACGGCCGACACGCTTTCGTTCTTCTTCGAGATCACCCGGGGCACGCTCGGCTTCCTGACGGAGTCTACGAACGCCTCGTTCTTTTGGACACGGGCCGACGGAGCGGTCTCGATCAACGACTTCCCCGGCGTAGGCAGGACTGATCGATGCATACCTGTGTACTACGACTGCTTGCTCCCGTGGTCCGTCCAAGGCGACTCGATTCTCGTCGACGTGCCGGAGCCGTTCCTGGTAACCGCGAGCACCGCGGGACGAGATTCGTCGTACACCGTGTTCCTCTCGCCGGGCGATACGACGCTGGTCCTTCTTTTCGACGACCCTGGGCGTCCGCCTTGCAGTGAACCGCAGCCTCTCACGGCCCGTGCGCCCGCGACCGGCCGAGCGTCAATCGCGCCGGCGCGGTGGGCGCAGTCGGGAGCGAGCGTGCCTCGCGGAGCGGCCGGTTCGTCCGCGGCCCTCCTGCGGGCGCTCGGCGACGAATCGAATATCTGGAGGCTCGAGTTCGATACCAGCGACGCTACTCAGTTCGGGGAGCTGTTGGGGTCCGCCGGTTTGATCCAGTCGCCCGCCGTCACCAAGGAGTTCGCCGGAGGGGTGCGCTACTCGGCTTGGGTCTCGGACGTAACCGGCGAGTGGCAGGTGTACGTCCAACGGCTCGTGAACTGGGTAGCTCAGGGTGAGCCCCACCAGGTTCGTCCGCCGGGCACCTTGGACAACCTGGCGTGCACGCGCAACGTCTTCCATCCGCACTGGGACGACGCCGGATCGGTGCCCGGTGGGCTTCGTCTCTTCGTCACCATGACGGAGTGTCCCGACAACGAATTCTCGGACCTCGGCTTCGACGAAGACCCTTGGGCGATCGGCGAGATGAGGGTCTGGACGGTAATCATCGACGACTACCAGTAGCGCCGGCGGGGCGGCCGCGGGCTCGTGGGCCCGCCGCCGGAGCCGATAGCAGACCCCGCAACGCTATGTTACAAAAGGGGTTGTGGCGTTCGCGAGGTGGCCGGGGTCGGTTGACACCCCCTGGGTGTCTTGGTAAGGTAGCAAGGCTTTGCTCAGAACGCCCCGTAAGTGACAGTGCGACATGGAGTTGTGGAGTTTGGAGCCGGATGACCGCGTCCGCTGGTTGGCGTTTTCCACGTTGGTGTTGACTGCGATCGTCGCGGGCTGTGAGCGCGACGATCCGCCGGCCGTAGATACCAACGTGCCGCCCCAGACCTTCATCACGCAGGGCCCCGACTTGTCTCCCGATCCCCGGAATCCGGTGAACCTCTTCTATCGTGCGCACCTGTTCTGGCGGGGCGAGGACGCCGACGGGAAGGTCGAAGGGTTCCGGATCGCCGTCGACGACACCTTCGAGGCATCCCACTGGACGTACACGACGTCCACGGACAGCATCTTCCGTTTCCGGGTGGCCGAGATCGGCCCGATGGAGCATCTCTTCCTGATCCGCGCGGTCGACAACCTCGGTAAGCAGGACCCGACCCCCGACACTCTCCGCTTCGAGGCCTTCACCTCGTCCCCTCCGACCGTCGATCTCGTGGAGATCATCGCCGACATGCCCACGCTCGGGCGGCGCGAGAGCCTGGGAATCGGGGACACCGTCGAGGTCTTCAGCGACGTCACCTGGATCTGGACGGGCGACGACGAGGACGGCGAGGTGGTCAGCTGGACCTCCCAATTCGACAGTGATGAACCGGTCGCGCACGTTCGAAGCGACACGACGCGCACGGTCGGGAGTCTGGCCGCCGGCCCGCACACGCTGACCGTGACGGCCATCGACGACGCCGGGGCGGTGTCCCGCGACCCGGGCCGCTTCACAGTGGTCTCGAACTTCGATCCGAAGACGGTCCTCGATCGGAGCTCGGTCGTCGCGAAGCTGCCGCGACCGTGGGTGTCGAACGACGACACCCTCGAGGTTCGCGACATCGTGGGAGACCCCGAGGCCCCACCCGACACGATCCCGCTTGGCTCCACGATCTCGATGTGCTGGAGTAGCACGGACATAGACCCTCCCGGCCTCCCGGACCGGTTCCAGTACTTCTTCACGTCTCAGGTGCAGGGGCAGGTGCGCGCGCCCGACACCTGCGCGTCGCCGACGGACCCCCTTGCCTTGAGTTCGGTGCTCGGCTCGCCCGGGGGCGTATTTCTGGTCCGCGGAATCGACATCTACAACAACGTCGAGGGACATCCCGACACGCTCCGTCTCTTCATCAATTTCCGCCCCGAGGTGTGGTGGGTGACCTCGGATACGACCGTGACCACCGGGCTGGCGCGGTTCGAGTTCGACGGAGACGACCAGGATTCCGACCCCGCGGGGCTCGAGTTCGATTGGAACATCGACGGGCAAGTCGTCATCGACCCCGTCCCCCTCCCCCCGGGACAGCGTTTCGCGGACTTCTTCTTCGAGAGCCAGGACGTGGGGGTCCACGAGATCGTGGTCAACTCCTTCGACCCAGCCGGATCGGACCTTCCCTCGGCGCCGGCCACGCTCGTGGTAACGGTCGTCCCCTCCGGAAGGGCGGCACCATGATCAGCTCATCGAGTATCATCGGATCCCCCTGGGTTCAGGACCGACCGCCCGTGCGGTCAAAGTGAGGGGCATCCCATGAGAGTCAAGTCCACATCGCCGCTCGTGATCCTGACGATGATGATGGGTGGTGTCTGGTCCGGCTGTGGTAGCGAGCCGGGATCCCCGTTTCGCAACGAGGCGCCGAACACGCGAATCTCCGCCGCCCCACCGGAAATGAACGACACCAGTTACGCGGTCAACATCAACTGGTTCGGATGGGACGACGATGGATTCGTTTCCCACTACGAGATTGCCTGGGAGACCCCCGACAACTGGTCCGATCCGATCTTCGCGAACGACAGCCTCTTCACCGTCGCGGCGTCGGGTAGCTGCTGTGTTCCGCCGTTGCCGGAGCACGGCATCACGCCGCCGGACTCGATCTACGAGCAGTTCCACACGTTCTACGTGCGGTCGGTCGACAACGACGGCGAGCCGGACCCGATTCCGGCGCATCGGAGCTTCAACGCGAAGACGATCGCCCCCTGCACGGAGATCGATTTCGGGCCACAGCAGGGGAGTTTCTGGAGCCCGAACGTGAAGATCACGTGGACCGGCTATGACGACGACGGCTTGGTCGAGGGATTCGAGTACGCATTCTCGAGCGTGAGGGAATTCGTGGAGGACGGTTACACCGACCTCGGTCAAGTCGCCGACTACATCGCATGGATCGACACGCTCACCTACCGGCCGCTGCCGGCCGGCGAGAAGGGGCCCAATCCCTGGACGTTCACCACGGTGGACTCCGTGGAGCTCCTGATTCCGGAGGACCCCGGACAGTTCGAGAGCATCTTCGCGGTCCGATCGATCGACAATGCGGGGGCCGAGGAGCGCGTCTTGGACCCCCACATCGGGTTCCGGCCGCCGAGCTCGCCCCCGTGCCAGGGTAATGCGGGGAACGTGGCCGTGTTCCGAATACGCACCTCGCTCGCCGGCCCGACCATCGCGCTGAGGTCCAACGTTGCGGGCTCGAAACGCTCCGGGGAGGCGGAGGATGTCCGCGAAGTGTTCGCCGGGGAGGGCCTCCAGTTCAGCTGGACGGGTCGGCCAGGGCAGAGCCAGGCTGCCGTGGCAGGATACAGTTTCGCGGTCGACGACACTTCGGAGTGGACACCGTTCTCGTTGAACGACACGGAGTACCCGGAGCAGGTCGATCCCGAAGTGGAGGAGTTCTGGTTCCCCGAAACCGGCGACCACGCGTTCTTCGTCCGCGCGATCGACTTCGCCGGCTTCGTCAACGTCCTCGCGATGAAGCTCAAGATCTTCAACGGACCGACCTTCTGTGATGCGGTCAGTCGTTACATCCTCGTCGTTCTCGACACGGACGCGGATCAGCTACAACAGACGCTCGTCCTGCCCACATCCTATGAGGCGGCGGAGCGCGGGCTGGTGGAGTACCTCTTCGAGGAGTACAACTACGTGCTGTACGAGTCGGAGGGGGAGATAGGACCCGATGTCAGCCTTCTCAACTGTGCGTCCAGCGTGTTCTGGTTCATGACGTCGGACATCGACGCCGGCGATGCGTCCGTGCTGAACTCATATCACGTCCAGCCCCCGAACGTTCTGTCGTCCTACGTGAACGCCGATGGGAACTTGTTCCTCTGCGGAGTGCAGCCGACGAATGCTACGAGGTTCTTCGACGATCCGACGAGTTCGGTGCCGGTCGAGCAGAACTACCCCGTCATCTTTTCGAGGACGCTCACCGACACGACGTTCGTGCCGCACTGGGCGACCACCGTCCTGCGGATCGATCGGGTCGAGGAGACAGTCCCCTCCACGCTGAATGCGACCGGAGAAGACGCCGCCAAGCGCCTCAGCCGTGCCGTGTCGCACGTCGAAGGATTCCCGGACCTCGAGTTCGATCCTCTGACCTGGCCCCAGGGCCCTCTCGAAAGAGGGTGCGGGCTGTACGATCGGGGAGTCATCCCCATGTCCGACGCGCAGACGCTCTACACCGCGAACGAAGCTTCGGGCCCGCCGATCGCGCTGCGCAAGCACGTCCGCCCGGGGGTGGCCGGCAACGTCGTGTACCTCGGTTTCCACCCCTACTTCTTCCACCGCCCCCAGGTCCGCGAGCTGATCCGAGCGGTTCTCGACGACTTCGGAGAGGTCAAGACTCTATGAGAGAGGGGCGACGAGAGAGAGGACCCGCGGGAAGTCATTCGGAGGCTCCGGCCGGATGAAGCAAGGCCTCAGAGTCGCCGGGCCCGCTCTGGCTCTCGCGCTGACGGCTCCCAGCCTCGCGACCTCTCAAGAGCTGATTCTGCCCACGCCAGAGAGCACCGTCACGCCGGATTCGAAGCAAATGGTGCTGACCTGGACGGACGTGGCCGAAAACGCCGGACGGGCCGTCACGAATGTGACCTTCGATTTCGACCTCGCCCCCGCCGATTCGGACTCCGTCTCGATCATTACGCTGGAGGGCGACTACGTCGGTCTCTGCGACTACCGACTGAGCCTCGCCAAGATCCCGCTCGACCCCGACTTCGATCAACACGTCGAGCTCGTCTACCGGATCGCGACCAACACGACGGGCACGGGAGCCCCGGTCGCTCAAGACACCTTGCACCTGTTTCAGCCCGACACTCCCGAAACGCTGCGCGTGGACATCGCCGGCAACGTCACCCTTCGAGCCTCGTCGAACGTCGATCCCGCCGCGCCCCTGGGCGGAGTCCCGGTGACCGTGAGCGGCCTGTACGCCGGCAAGGTCAAGAGGACCGAGTACGTGGCCCGCGCGCTCAACTCGGTGACCAGCCTCTCGGACACGCTCCTCGTGCAAGTCCGGGGTCCGGTCCGGGCGCCGCCGCAGTTCGTGTTGGTCGACACGCTGCTGGTCACGCAACCGGATTCTGCTTACGCGATCATGGAAGGGATGTTGCTCTCCTTCGGGTCCGGATCGGCTACGGCCGGAGACTCCACCACTTGGGCGGCGCACTATCTGTTCCCCGCCACCGGTCAAGTCACGGCCGATCTCGAGGCGTTCGAGGGCTACCACGCCTGGCGGGCGCAGCTCCCGAATTTGAACGAGTTCTTTCTGCTGGGAGAGATCCGGCAGTGTGAGTCCAAGAGCGAGTTCGTGTTCCCCCACCCCGACCCGACGAACGTGCTCAACGAAACAGACTTGACGCTGACGTACGACGACACCACCGGTGTGTTCACGGTCTTGGACCGAGATATCCACAACGATTTCCCCTACCGCTATGCCGTCTCGACTTTCGATCGGGGGTTTCTGGGCAACGTCGAGGACTCGACGTTCGATGGGCCGCTCGACCGGTCCGACATCTTCTACCCGGCGCCGACCGAAAGAAGCGAAGAACGGAACGTATTCGTGGTTCCGAACCCGTACAAGGCGAGGACCGAGTTTGAACAGGGCGGCCCGAAGGTCGTTTTCGTGAACTTGCCCAACCCGTGTACCATCCGCGTCTTCACCACCGCCGCTGACCACATCGCGACGCTCCAGCATAGCTATCCGGGAGAGGCCAGAAGCACATCGGAGACGAGCGCGTCGTGGGACCTGACGACCGATCGGCAACAAGCCATCGTTCCCGGCATCTACATCTACTACGTCGAGTCAGCGTCGTTTCAGCAGACGGGGAAGATGATCGTCATTCGCTGACGTCTCCAACGGAGACCTCGGCGTCGATACGCGACTTGCAGGCGGAGGACTCTCGATGGCGAAGTACAAGATCGCTTGGCTCCCGGGTGACGGGATTGGCGTCGATGTCATGGCGGCCGCTCGCACGGTCCTCGACGCCGTAGGTTTCGACGCTGAGTATTTCCCCGGTGACATCGGGTGGGAGTTCTGGAAATCAGAGGGAGATCCGCTTCCTCCGAGAACCACCGATCTTCTTCGGCAGACGGATGCCGCGCTCTTCGGCGCGATCACTTCCCTCCCCAAGGAGGAGGCCGAGAACGAGCTCGATCCGTCGCTGCGAGGAAAGGGACTCGTCTACCGAAGCCCGATCGTGCGCCTCCGCCAGGAGTTTCGGCTGCGGACGAATCGTCGTCCTTGCTACGCGTTTCCGGGGAACCCGCTGAACGTGGCCGACGGCATCGATCTCGTCGTCTTCCGGGAGAACACCGAAGGAATGTATGCGGGCGTCGAGTTCCATCCCGTTCCGGGGGAAGTGCGGGGCGTTCTGGAAGCACACAGCCCGGCGATGAAGAAGTTCGACGCGACGTCCTCGGACGACATGGCGATCACCTGCCGGATCATTACGCGGCAAGGCGCGCGTGACATCGTTCGCGACGCCTTCAAGTATGCGAAGGGGCACGGGTACGGTTCGGTCACGATCGTGGAGAAGCCGAACGTCTTGCGTGAGACTTCCGGCCTGATGGTGCGCGTGGCACGCGAGGTCGCGCGAGACTTCCCGTCGATCGAGCTCTGGGAAACGAACATCGACGCGATGGCCATGTGGTTGATCAAGAATCCGCAGAACTACGGTGTTCTCGTCTGCTCGAATCTGTTCGGCGACGTCGTTTCCGATCTCTGCGCCCAGCTCGTCGGCGGGCTCGGATTCGCCGCGAGCGGCAACCTCGGCGACGACTACGCCGTCTTCGAGCCCACGCACGGCTCGGCGCCGAAGTACGTCGGCCAGAACAAGGTGAATCCCATCGCGATGATCCTGTCGGCGCAATTGATGCTCGACTGGCTCGGAGAAGGTGAGCTCGCGGCGCGGGTGAAGCGGGCCGTCGCCGACGTCATCGCCGAGGGTGCGGTTCGGACGTACGACATGGGCGGCTCGAGCTCCACCACCGACGTGGCGGAGGCGGTCACGCGGAAGGTGGTTTCGTCGGGAGGCGCCACCAGACGAGGCTAGCTCGCGGCGCTATCCTCCGGTGCGTCCGTGTCGGGGGGTACGTCCGGGTCGAGCTCGAGACCCGCTTCCCGGCGGCTTATTGCGAGCTCGAGTTTCATGATGCGCGAGCGCAGGTCCTCGTTCTCGGGTTCGAACTCCAGGTAGCGTCGGCTGACCTCCAGACCGTGCTCGAGATCGGGGTTCGCCTCCATGGAGAGCCTCGTGTCGACGTAGCCGATCGCGGCGTCGACGTTCCGCGGGTTCAGGTCCATCGCTTTCTCGTACCAGGGAAGCGCCTTGTCGTAGTACACGCGCCGCTTCCAAATCTGGGCGAGCAAGAGAGCGAACAGGTCGTTGTCGGGCTCCATCTCGATCGCGTGTTCGGTCACCGCCGCAGCGAAGTCGTGCTCGTCGGTCATCGCGAGGTGGCGGCCGAGGTTCGCGAAGCCTTCGGCGAAGGTCGAATCGATTTCTACGGCCTGCCTCAAATTGTCGTGCGCCGCGAGGATGGATGCCCGATTCAGGAACTCGATTCCCATTCGTGAACGCAGGTCGGCCAGCCGCCGGCGGATTGCCCGATCCCGAGGGTTCAGCTGGAGCGCATTCTCGTAGATTTCGACCGCGCTCCGGTCCAGGGGGCTTTCGCGCTCGGCATCGCGCAGTAATCCGGCGCGCTCGAATGCGCGCGCCTGGACCGCGTTCACCAAAGCCGCCTCGAAGCCGATGGCCGGCGTGTTGACGAGCCGGGCGAAGACGTCGTCTCCGAGCGCGGACAGCCCCGGCACCGGATTCACGGTCGGCTCGCGATAACGGCGAGCGGCCTCGAGTCTTCCGAGTTGTTCGTTGTTCCTCGTGTGGATGGTCGCCCGTGAGCTGATTCGGCGCACGGCTTCGTCCGACACGAGGAAGTACGACAAGAGGCTGAGCGGCTCCGGGATCCAGGCGTCCGCTGCCGAGGCCTGGATCCTCGGTGTCCGGTAGGCGTCCAGGATGACCCCGAAGTCATGCGGCGCTGGGGATTCCTTGGCGAGGAGAAGGACCGAAGATCCGTGTCCCGCCCAGACCTCGACTTGCGGGAAGACGGAAGCGAGCGTCGCGAGCAGGCTCTGAAAGCCCGTCTTGGTGAGCGCGGAACCGGAGAGCCACTGGCAGTAGAGTCCGCCGTCGTCGAGATGGTCGCGGACCATCTCGAGAAACTCTCGCGTGGAAAGTCGCGACGCCAACTCGCCCCATACCCCCGCCATTTGATTGAGGATCACGTCGTAGCGCCCGGCGCGGTTCACGAGATCCTCGGGGTCCCCGATCGCGAGATGGACGCGCCCGTCGTCGAGCCCTTCGCGGACCGCGGCCCCGAAGGTGGTCGCCCCCTCCACGAATGCGGACCCGCGTGCCACGCAGTCGACCCGCTCCGTGGAGTGAGCGAGGGCCGAGGTCAGGGCGACTCCGTTGCCGAGCCCGATCAACAGCACGCGCTCCGGAGATGCGTGAATCGCGAGCGGAAGGTGAGAGAGGATACCGCTGCTCCGGGTCGCGAGTCCGTTCATGGCTTCGAGCCGACCGTTCGCGAGAAGGCGCCGGGCGGTGCCGCGGCGACTGACCGCGACGGACTCGTTCGCGCCATCCGCCTCGAACATGACCCACCCGCGCAACGTGATCCCGTTGCGCCCCGTCCCGAAGTGCTGATCAGGCAGCAGATTCCTCACCTCCGGAGGAGGCAGGAGGTACGCGGAGGCGCCGGCGAGCGCGACGCCGCCCGCGGCGACCAGGGCGCCGACGACGCGACGTTGCGCTCCGGCGACCGCCGCCACCGTCGCGAACGCGATGACCACGAATCCCGCCCCGACGATCGTGCCCTGCAACGACAAGGGGCCCAGGCCGAATCGCCCGAACGACGCACCCGCGAGCGCCCCGAG
>JALGZO010000261.1 GCA_025774865.1 bacterium
CCCGCTGCCGGCGGGAACGCCGCCGGTCTCTTACGACGACTTCCGCATGCTCTATGTCACCGATCGCAAGCCAGCGGAGTCCCCGTCCGAGTATCCCTTCTATCTCAACGAGCCCGGGTTCGTGCTGAGACTCGGCGGCGCCAGAGTGAAAGCCGGGCCCGAAGGCATGGATTGGGAGGAGGTACGCCGCATGACCCTCGCCTCGGACCGCAGCGCCGACTACCCCCTGGAGGTTCTCTCGGTGAACGAGCTCGGACTGCTCGGCAGCTCCCTCACCTTTCTCAACGAGCCGGATCCGCCGCCTTCGACGGACGACTTCGCGGGCACGCAGTTCGCCGAGTTCATCGACCAACGCCTGGAGGACTCCGGCGTCAAGGACATCTACGTCTACGTGCACGGCTATCGTGTCGTTTTCGACAGCCCTGTGCTGGTCTCGTCTGAGCTCTGGCACTTCCTCGGCTATCGAGGCGCTTTCATCGCCTACGCCTGGCGCTCGACTCCGGCCGCCCTCGCCTTCGCGTCGGACACCGAGACCGCCGTCACCCAGGCGCGAAACCTGCGCCTGTTTCTCACCTACCTCGCGGAATCCACCCGGGTCGAGCGCATCCACATCATCGGGTTCAGCGCCGGTACCCGGATGGTGGTCCGCGCGCTCGAGCAGATGGCCCTTCTCAACAAGGGCGCCTCGGATGAGGACATACGTAGGAGCCTTCGTATCGGCAGCGTGATATTCGTCGGCGGCGATGTGAGCCGCGAGGGCTTCGGCTCCGCCGCCGCGGAGGGGCTGCTCAGGATCCCGGAGAGGATCACCGTCTATGTCTCGTCGGCGGACTCCGCCCTGAACTTCTCCCGGCGCATCTTCCGGCGCGAACGCCTCGGACAGATGTGGAGGGACGGGATGCCGCCTCGGGTCGCTGAGTTCGTGGAGAAGAAGCCGTATCTGGAGATCATCGACGTGACCGAGGCTGCCGGCTCTACCTCCGGTAACGGACACGCGTACTTTCGCAGTAGCCCCTGGGTCAGTTCCGATCTACTCACGGCCCTGGCGTACGATGTCGATCCCGCGGGACGCGGTCTGGAGAAGATGGACGACGAGCCGGTGTGGACCTTTCCGCCGGACTATATCGAGAGGCTGAGAAAGGTGCTGTTGGAGTTGAATCCGCGCCTGGCCGGGGGATAGGCGACGCGGGAAGGTACCATCGTGGGTGAAGGCAGCGACCGCCGTACAACGACGAGATTCCTGCGGCGGCTCGGCATCGCCGTCGCCGGCCTGACGAGCGCACTCGTCGTGGCGGTGGCGCTCATCGTCGCCTTCGGGATCCCGATCAGCCTCGACGGCTTTCGATCCGATGTCGAGGCCGCAGCCGGCGACGCGCTCGGCCGAAAGGTCAGGTTCGAGGGGCCAATCACCCTGCTCCCCGCGCTCCCGCCGACGATCGAAGCCCTGAGCGTGCGAGTTGCCGACGTACCGGCGTCGGACGATGCCGACATTGTCCGAATTTCCCGCGCCCGCATCGCCGTCGAGCTGCTTCCGCTCTTGCGCCGCGAGATTCACTTGGACAGCATCGTCATCGACGGCGTCGCCGTGCGCCTGAGGGCCGGCGCCGTCGGTGAAGACGAACGGATGTCGGCGGTCGAGAAGACGGAGACGGCTTCCGAGTCCGCCGATGGGGCTACTTTCGAGTTCGTGCGCCTCGGGGCGTTGTCCATCCACGGGCTGACCGTCTATCAGCACGACGAGACCTCAGGCGAGCGAGTATTGTCCGACATCGAGGTCGTCGATGGGTCCGCGGGCCGCGATGACCCTACCCGGCTGTCCGCGAAGGGTACGGTACGGGGGCAGTCGTTTACGGCGACAGCCACCGGCGGCACCCTGGCGGGCCTTGTCGAATCCGACCGACCGTGGCCGCTCGAGCTGCACGCGGGTTTGCCGGGCGCCGAGGCGACGGTCCGTGGCGGGATCGCCGATCCCCTCGGGGCCGGCGACGTGGACGTCCACATCACGCTCCGTTCGGACAGTCTCCGCGCTATCGAGGAGATACTCGAAACGGAGCTCCCACCCATTGAATCCTGTGATTTCGATCTCCGCTTGCAGAGTTCGGAAGCAGGTCTGCGCCTGTCCGGAATCGAGGGCGCGATGGGCGGCACCAGGATCCGCGGCGAGGTTGCCCTCGACACCCGCTCGAATCCCCCACGGCTGACGGGGGCCATGGATCTCGCGATGCTCGACCTCCAGCCCTTCCTGACAGAGGAGCCCCAGCCGGCGGGCAGTCCGGGGAGCGTTTCCCTCGACGAAGCATTCCCGTCGCTGCAGGGTCTGCATGACATCGATGGGCGGCTCGCCCTCACCGTCGATCGCGTGCTCGGACTGCCCATGGACATCCGCGACGCGTCGGTAGTCGCGACGATTGAAGGCGGCCGGCTGACGGTGCCGGTCTCCGCGATCCTCTCCGAGGTCCCGGTCGACGGCTCGCTGAGCATCGAGTCCGCCCTCGACCGGGTCAGTTTCGAGTTTG
>JALGZO010000262.1 GCA_025774865.1 bacterium
GTGGAACGCCTTCTGGAGGTCGGAGAGAGTTCCGTTCTCGGCGAGGCCTTCCACCGTCGCGACTTCCCGGCCTTCGACCTGCACTACGGGAACGAGACAGGACATCACGGTGTCTCCGTCGAGGCGTACCGTGCACGCGCCACATTCACCCTCGCCGCAACCGTACTTCGTGCCGGTGAGACCGAGGTCCTCGCGGAGCACGTCGAGCAGCCGCTTCATCGGGGGAGCGCTGACCGTGACGGGTCTTCCGTTCACACGGAAGCGAATCATGTCGGACATGGTTCCGATCCTAGCACCGATCAGCCCGTGACGGCGGGCACCTCTCGGGAACCGAGACGATCACGAAGGAGGTCCGCGAGGTTCGGCTCGCCTATCTCCTGGAGCTCGTATCGGACGCGAAGCGCGGGCTTGTCGAACTCGACGAGCCGGCGGAGGTCGATCGGTGTCGCGATGAGAACGAGGTCGGCCGGCGTCGCGCGAATCGTCGCGGCGAGTTCGTTCGTTTGCTGTTCTCCGTAACCCATGGCCGGCAGCACGGTTCCCGTCGTGGGGTACTTTTCGAACGTGTCGCGGATCGAGCCGACCGCGTAGGGCCGCGGATCGACGATCTCGGCCGCGCCGTACCGCTTGGCGGCGATGTACCCCGCGCCGAACGGCATCTCGCCGTGAGTCACCGTCGGTCCGTCCTCCACGCAGAGGATTCGGCTCCCTTTGATCCGCGATCCATCCTCCACCAGGATGGGGCTCGCCGCTTCGACCACGACGGCGTCCGGGTTCAGCTCCTCGGCCACACGGCGGGCTTTCATCACGTCGTCGAAGTTCGCGGTGTCGACCTTGTTGACGACGATGACGTCCGCCATGCGCACGTTCGGTTCGCCGGGAAAGTAACGAGCGGAGTGATCCGCGCGGTAGGGATCCACGACCACGATCTGCAGGTCCGGCTGGAAGAACGAGGTATCGTTGTTGCCGCCGTCCCAGATGACGACGTCCGCTTCCTGCTCCGCCTGCCGGAGGATGCGCTCGTAGTCGACGCCCGCGAACACGACGCGCCCTGCGTCCAGATGCGGTTCGTACTCTTCACGTTCCTCGATCGTGACGTCGTGCCGTTCGAGGTCTTCGTACGTTTCGAAGCGTTGCACCGCTTGCTTCGCGAGATCCCCGTAGGGCATCGGGTGGCGGACCGCGACGACCCTCCGGCCCATCTCGGTGAGAATGGCCGCGACCCGGCGGCTCGTCTGGCTCTTGCCGGCCCCCGTGCGGGCGGCGTTCACGGCGACGACGGGAACGCTCGACTTCAGCATCGTCTTCCGGGGGCTCAGGAGCAGGTAGTCGGCGCCGGCGACGAGGGCCTCGGATCCGAGATGCATGACGGTTTCGTGGGAGACGTCACTGTACCCGAAGACGACCGAGTCCACGTTCAGATCGCGAATGAGCGCGGTGAGGTCCTTCTCCGCTTCGATGGGGATTCCGTTCGGATAACGGGACCCCGCGAGCTCCGGCGGATACCGGCGGCCGTCGATGTTCGGAATCTGGGTCGCGGTGAACGCGACGACCTCGTAGTCGGCGTTGTTGCGGAAGTAGGTATTGAAGTTATGGAAGTCGCGGCCAGCGGCACCGAGGATGAGAACGCGTTGTGGCATGAATCAGGGCTCCTTCGTCGCGGGTCGGAGTTTCGAGCGATCTTACCATCTCGCGGCGCTTGCGGCGCCCACGTCCGGTTTTCGGACGAAGGCGGGGCCGAATCGAGCCCAGAAGTCCCTGGCGGCTCGGTTGCGGAGCGAGATGGGGGGCTGCGCGGCCGCGGGAAGCTGGCGCCGCTCGCTAGTCGTCCAGGTAGGCGAACCAGTTCGTGCCGGTCCGACAGCAGGTTCCGTAATCGAGGATGCACGTTTCGGTGATGCGGCAAGATTCGTAGTCGAGGGTTCACTCGATTTCGATCGTCACGAGGCCGTCCCGCACCTGGAGGGCGAACTGACCGCCGTCCCTCCTCATACGACGAGGTGGCACCTATTCCCCGCCGAGCTTCCGCAAAAGCCCCTTCATGACCGTCTCTTCTTCCTTGAGACCGTCATGCCACTCCGGGCTGTGAGTACGTCTGACCTGGGATCGGACGTCTCCCACGGCCGAGTTGAGGATCCGGACCAGAAGCTCGCGCTCGGGATCGGAGATTCTCAGTTCCATATCGGGGAACCCCTCCGTGACTGGGCGCGCCGAAGCGCCCGAGCTCCAAATGCAATATACCCGGCGGGGTGCCGCACGAGGACGGGAGCCCGCGGCGCGTGCACCTCACGGCTCTGGTCGGAGGCTAGGGTGCGCTTCGAAGATCGGTGGTGATCTCGGAGAGGATGCGCTCCGGCGTGACCGGCACGTGTGTGAACGACGCCCCGAGCGCGTGCCGCAGCGCGTTGACGACGGCGGGAGCGGGTCCGTCCATCGGCAGCTCGCCGATCCCCTTCGCGCCGTGCGGAGCCCGCGCGTGGGGATGCTCGAGGAAGATGGTCCGGATCGGCGGCGTG
>JALGZO010000263.1 GCA_025774865.1 bacterium
CCACGATTCCGCACTCGGCGGTCCTTGGGGACCCCGAGCTGGACTCCTCTGTTCGACGTCACCGAACAACCAGACGCCTCTCCGCAGCCGCCCTTGAGCGGTGAGTCCCCGGGTCCGCCTACCGCACGATCACCTTGAGGCTCGTGCTCTCCGTGCCGACCCGCAACCGAGCGAAGTACACGCCGCTCGCCAGACGCACGCCGCTCTCGCTGCGAGCCTGCCACTCCCACGTGTGGGGCCCCTCGGAGAGCGGGCCCTCGTGGAGGGTGCGCACGGCCCGGCCCGCGACGTCGTAGATCGCGAGCTGGGCGTCGGGCGCCCCGCGACCGTCCCACGTGAACACGGTGCTCGTGCGGACCGGGTTCGGCCGCACTCGCAAGCGCTTCACCCCAGACGCCAGCACCGGCGCGTCCACTGCATCGCCCTGGTACAGGAAGAGGTAGTTGCCGCGGTTGTCGTCCCAGTTCGTGACGCCGAGGTCGAGACTCGCGGAATACGTATACCGCACCTCGATCGGGACGCCCATCGCGGGAGGCGAGGCGAGCGAGATCCAGCCCCCGCCAAGATGCACGGCGAAATCGGTCGGCGGCAGTGCCGATCCGTTCACGAGCACCTCGTTCACCGATCGCACCGGCGTGTGCCCGAGCTTTACGTACGTGCGGGCTCCGTCTCCGCTCGCCGTCGAGACCCCTCCTGCGCGCAGATCGGCGTTGTCCACGTCCCCCCAGAACACGTTCTCGATGACGCTCGAGGTCTCGCTCCGCCAGGTGGCCATCGTGGTGAGGGTGCCGCCCACGTTCTCGTAGATCCGAACCCGGTTCCACCAACGTCCCGCCACGAGGTCCAGATCCCCGTCAAAGTCGGCGTCGCCCCACGAGACGTGCGATCCGTAGCCCCCGTTGTTGGAGTACCAGACGGGGGCAGTCGTCAGAATACCGGCGAGGTTCTCGTAGACCTTGAAGTAGCCGGCGCCCCCGATCTGGTCGTTGTCCGCGATCGCGAGCTCCGGGTAGCCGTCACTGTTCCAGTCACCGAAGGAGCCTGTGTTCGCGTACCCCGGAGTGTCGGAGCTCTGCCACGTGGCGGAGGTCGAAATGCCGCCTCCGGTGCCCACCTGCTCGTTGCGATAGAGGCGATTCGGCCCGCGCTCGCCACAGAAGAGGAGGTCCTGGTCGCCGTCGAGGTCGACGTCCGACCAATTCGCGTCCAGGGCGTAGCCGATCTCCTGCGATTCCCAGGACGGCATCGACTCCAGGCTGCCGTTCTCGTTGAAGAAGATCTTGAAGCGCTCGGGCCGTAGCGTGTAGGACTCCCCGGCGGCGCAGGCGAGATCGAGATCACCGTCGCCATCGGCGTCGCCGAGCGCGACCCGGAAGCAGTAGAAGTCCACGCCCGAAACCCAGTCCGGCGTGAGGCTGAAACCACCCGCCCCGTCGTTCAGATACAGCTTTGCTCTCCCCGGCTCACTGAAACCGGCGGGACCGATGTATACCCCGACCGCTAGGTCGACGAACCCGTCGCCGTTCACGTCTCCCAGATCGAGATGACCGTGGTAGTCGACGTCGCTCGAACTCCAGGTGGGTGTGAGCGGCAGCGCGCCGTTCCCCTGGTTGTGGTAGATGACCACTCTCTGACGGGAAATGTCGTTTCCATTCGCCGCCACGAGATCGAGCCAGCCGTCTCCGTCCACGTCGAGCCACCCCCCTCCGGTGGCCACGTGTCCCAGCGGAGTCGATTCCCAGACGGGGTTCGGGTCGAGCGGGATGTCGGCGCGGGCAGCGCTCGTCCCCAGGTAGAAGAGAAGAAGGGCGGAAAGCGAGAAAAGACGGTTCCGAATCGTTCTCATCGGCCCTGTCCGCATCCAATACTCGTATCGCCAGCGCGGCACGAGGTTACACGATCGACGCCACCTGTCACCAGGGAAAGCCCTGACGCCGTGCCAGAGTGCCGGGTTCGTGTCCTGATCCGGGACGCCCGCGACCACCAAGGCCAGCGCGTCGCCGGCGGCACGTACTTCATGCGTCTGCAGCCTATGTCACCACGATGCGCGGCGACCAGCGTGATTACAGAACTCTCGGGAGGCAGGCCGCAGCCACGGCTTCAAGCCGGAGCTCTATTGAAACTTGGCCTTGATATCGCCCCAGCCGAACTCCTCTACTTCTACCGGACAGCATGCATCAACGCAGACCCGGAACACCCACGCGCCGGGGAGACCGAAGCCGGTGAGCGTACCCCAGGTGCTGGCGCCGCACGCAGAGGCGCGAATCCACGCGTCTCCGGTGACACCACTGATCGAGTCATAGCCCCAGCGCATTCCGCCGATCCCACCCTGGTTCAGGCCCGCGAAGAAGTGACCGTCGTGGGTCATCGCCGGCGTGATGTGGCATCCCGTGACGGGGATGGAGTAGGTCCCGAAGGTCGCGAACGGAATCGACGGGCCCTTGCAGCCCAAGTTCGCGGGGCCGGCGGGACCGACGCCGTCGTCGCTCCAGATGGCGAAGCTGCTGTTCGTCAC
>JALGZO010000264.1 GCA_025774865.1 bacterium
CCCGGGCGCTCCTTCGTCTCGATTTTCGTCGATTCGGGCGGCTGCACATTCGCCCTCTTCCTGGCTCGCGGTCGTGGCTCTCGAGGCATGACGTAACTCTCCTGTGCTACAAACTGTGAAGACAAAGGCACTATACGAGAAATCAGTAGCCTAAGTGTGATGTCAATTGCACGAATGACATCGAGAATCATTCAAAGTGTGCACAAACGACCTAAAATCATTTGATTAGGTCTATTCACGCACTTGAAATATGGACGCAAACTTCCCCATAATTCGACTTCATCGATGGCGAAGTACGCCTCCACTGACCGTAAGTCCGAGTGGTTCGGCGGTCAGACTCGCTTCGATCTGCCATCCGTGACGATCCGGTTCGATCGTCCTGCGGAAGGAGGGACAGCCCCGTGATCGTTCCGAAGCTGAAAGCAGGCGAGCAGGTCATCCAGCACGTGGTCGACGCAATCCTGGCGGGGAATCCCGTCCTCCTCATCGGCCGCCATGGCGTGGGCAAGAGCGAGCTCCTCGAGCAGGTCGCGCGGCGCTTGAGGAAGCGCCAGAAACGGTTCGGGTTCATCGCGAAGGATCTGAGCCTCCTCATGCCCTGTGATCTCCTGGGGATCCCGCAGATCCGGAACGGGGTCACCTACTACGCGCGTCCCGCGTGGCTTCCCACGAAAGGGCAGGGTCTTCTCGTCATTGAGGAACTGGGAGCCGCGCCGGACTTCGTCAAGGTCCCGTGCCTCGAGCTGCTGACAAGGGGCTCGATGGGGGATTGGGTGGCACCGGAAGGCTGGCGCTTTGCCGCATGCACGAACCCCGCGGGCGAGAAGTACCTCGTGGACGACCTGGATCCCGCACTCGCCTCTCGTTTCCAGAGATTCGAGGTGATTGCCGACCCGGTCGAGTGGTGCGAGTGGGCGCGCGGCCCGGGACGGATCCATCCGAAGGTCATCGAGTTCGTCTTGAACTGTCACGGGATCTTCGAGTCCCCGGATTCGAACCCGCGCAGCTGGACGTACGTCAGTCGGCTCTTGTTCCAGTGGGAGAAGGACGGAATGAAGGACCCCCAGCGAACCCGCGAAGGGGTCGCGTCGCTGGTGGGAGAAGCGTGGGCGTCGCCGTTCGAGAAGTTCTACACGCAGGGAGAAATGCCCATCACTCCCGAGCAGATCGTGGAACAGTACACGGCCTTCCGTCCCACGATGAAGGAGTGGTTCGCGACCGGCCGGCTCGACGTGATCGTCGTGTCGCTCGAGATGCTCAAGAGCTATCTCCGGGACGAGGATCGCTTCGTCGCCCTTCTCTCGAACGAGAGTGCGAAGGAGCGGGTTCGTCAGTTCCTCTTCGACCTGCCGGCCGACCTGAAGCGGGGCGTGCGGCAGTGGCTGAAGCAGCACGGCAGGGACGCTCTCAAGGTGCCGCGATCGGAGTCGAAGCAAGCCGCCTGAAGGAGAACCACGCGATGAAACGGGACACATCCTCGAGTTCGCCACGGCCGGTCCGACTCGCGGACGAACAGCTGAGGGCCGCGATCCAGGCGATGATCGAAGCGTATCCGTACCACGCGGCGCTTCTCGCGCCCGAGTGGTTCTCCGAGGACGAGACAGTCCAGACGATGGCGGTCTCGGCTCGGAACGGCGAGATCCGCTACTTCTACTCTCCGAAGTTCGTGCTCCGTTGCAGCCCGGAGGAGCTCCAGGGCGTGCTGCATCACGAGGTGAATCACATAGTCTTCGGGCACGTGTTCGCCAAGCGCGAGGACTACCCGGATCAGTGGGCACGCACCGTCGCGACCGAGGTGACCGTGAACGAGTACGTGCCCGAACCTCTCCCGGGGAGCCCGCTCACGCTTCACCAATTCCCGGACCTGCCGCCGAACGAAGATACCGACACGCGCTATCGGCGCCTGGCCGGAAAGGGGGAGTTCGTTTCGCCGCGAATCACGCTCGACGACCACAACCACTGGGAGGGTGGCTTCCTGACGCAAGCATGGAACCGGGAACAGCGGCAAGAGCTCCTCCGGAGATTGCGAAACGTCGGCCCGGACGATCTTCCGGGCCTCCGGCCCCGGTTTCGCATTCCGGGGATCATTTCCGCGCAACGAGTGGAGAACCTCGGGAAGGCGAAACCTCGCCAGTTGATCCCTTGGGAGCGAGTCCTCCGGGACGTGGCGGGCGGAGCCCTCGAGATCGGCGCGACGTTCTCGCGTCCCTCGCGGCGCGTGCCAGAGCTCGTCGGCATCGTGCCGGCGGAGATCGTCGAACCGACGAAGCCGCGAATCCTCGCCGTGATCGATACGAGCGCGTCGATGGATCGTCTCCGTCTCGAGCACGTCGCGGCGGAGCTCCGCCACCTGGCCCGAATCGGTCCGGTGACCGTGATCGAGTGTGACAAGAAGATCCGGGCGAAGTACGCGTTTCGCTCCGACGTCAAGAAGGTGCACGGCCGGGGCGGCACGGACTTGCGTCCGGCGCTGGAGTCCGCGGTCCTCCGCGAGACCCGGGCGCGGGTGGTCGTCTACTTTACCGACGGCGGGGGAGAGGCCCCGTCGAGCCCGCCCCGCGTACCGCTCATCTGGTGTCTCACGCCCGATGGTAGCCAGCCGGCGAAGTGGGGACGCGTGGTGAAGATGGCGGCCTGAATCCGGCTGCGACGAATGGCAGATCGGTCGCGCGGCGCGGAGGCTCCAGCGCCCTTGACAGCGCCTCGCCAAATAGGTAACGTAGAGGTTACCTATGCAAGCGAACCCCGACACGCTCGATACCGTCTTCGCCGCCCTGGCGCACCCCGCCCGGCGCCGCATGCTCGACCTCCTGGTCCAGGCGCCCGGCTGCAGCGTGAAGTGGGTCGCATCGCACTTCGACTTCAGTCGCATCGCCGTCATGAAGCATCTGGCCGTGCTCGAAGATGCCGGACTCGCAATCAGCGAGAAAGACGGTCGCACGAGGCAGCTCTACTTCAATCCCGTTCCGATTCAGCAGGTCTACGACCGGTGGACGAGCCAGTACAGCTCCTTCTGGGCGGAGCGTCTGACCGACGTCAAAGGACGCGTGGAAGCGCGTGCTCATAGGAGGAAGCGAAAGAGTGCCTGAGATTGCCGCCCACGCGAAGTTCCGCGTGGTCATCCACGGCTCGATCGAGGACGTCTGGAACGAGATCACGCGAACGGATGCTCCTATTGCCGCATTCTTCAACTCGCGCATGGAGGTGGCGCGCCTTGCGCCGGGGTCGAAGCTCGCGATGCGCACTCCGGACGGAAAGCACACCGGCGTCGTCGGAGAGATCTTGGAGCTCGACCCGCCGAAGCGCTTTGCGCACACGTTCAAATTCACGAGCTACGACGACCCTGAGTGCCGCGTCGTCTACGACCTGGAGGAAGTGGCGGGGGGTGTCCAGTTCACGCTCACCGTGACCGACCTGCCGAAGGGGACGAAGACCGCCAAGCAGATGGTGCGGGGCGGGAAGATGATCGTGAACACGCTCAAGCAGGTCATCGAAACCGGAAGGCCGAGCCTCGGCACGCGCGTCCTGTTCGGAGTCTTCAAGCTCATGTCGATTGCCACTCCGAAGAAGTGTCTCACTGAGAACTGGCCGGTCGACGAACCGGTCGAGAGGAGGGAAACATGATACGCACGCTCGTGGCGGTGGTCGGGGGGTACGCGGCCTGGACGGCAATCTGGCTCGGCGGGAACGCCGTTCTGTTTGGTGAGGCGACCGAGGTGGTCGCGGCGGGGGAGCGCTACGCAGCCGCCGGTCCGTTGGTCGGCGTGATCGCCCTCAGTATCGTCTGCTCACTGATCGCGGGTGTCACGACCACGGTCATCGCGAAGAAGCGATCGCGGAGCGCCCTTCTGGTCGTCGCCGCGCTTCTCCTGGTGACGGGCATCGGCGTGCAGTCCGGTGTCTGGAATCTCATGCCCGCCTGGTATCACCTGGCTTTCCTGGCGCTGCTGATCCCGATGGTCCTGACCGGCGGAAAGCTCGCCGGATCTCGGGCGACCTAGGAGTCGACGAGCGCTCGCGGCGAGCTACCGGATCAGAACGATCTTCTCGGTGGTGGCCTCGCCGCCTTGCTCCAGCCGCACGAAGTACGTGCCGGCGGCCACGCGCCGCCCCGCGCGATTCGTGCCATCCCAAGCGACGGAAAACGAGCCCTCGGTCACGGGTCCGTCGTGAAGCTCCGCGACGAGCCGTCCGGCCAGATCGTGGACGGCCACGCGGGCGTGACCGGGTCGCGGCGCGTAGGCCTCGATCGTGTTCGAGCGACGGGTCGGGTTCGGAGCCGCGGAGAGGCGGAGTCGTCCCGCGTCCGCCGCGGCCGCCACGACCGGAACGTCCGTCGCGGTCGACAGCGACGTCACGAATGCGCCCCGCCCGAAGGTGTAGGCTACGAGCGTATGGTCTTCGATGAAGTCGAGCGACTCGACTACGGTGTGCGCGAGTCCGCCGTTCGCGGGCGACCAGGTCATGCCGCCAGTTTCCGAAACGAACACGCCGAACTCGGTGCCCGCGTACAGCCACTGCGAGTTGCTGGGCCGCACCGCGATCCAGTGGACCGGGATGTCCGGGATGCCGGTCGCGGAGATGCCGTCGATCGCCGACCAGGTGAGGCCACCGTTCGTGGTGCGGTGAACGTGCTGGACCCCGATGTTGGTGTACGTAACGTAGGCTACACTCGGGTCGACGGGATCGACGGCCAGGCTGCTGACGTAGCCGCCGAGCACGAGCCCCGACGAGTAGACATTCCAGGATGGGCTCGCCGACAGTGCGTTCACAGACTTCGCGACATAGCCGTTGTCGAAGCCCAGGTACACCACATTGCCATCGGAAGGCGCCACCGCGATCGCGGAGATCGTGTTGGCCGACGGGAGGTTCCCGCTGACCCGCGTCCAGTTTGCGGTCCCGTTCGTCGTGCGCCACACGCGCGTGGTTCCGGTCCACAACACGTTCGGATCGCTCGGGTCCATCGTGAAGACGGCGATGAACACGCCGCCCGCGTCGGTGATTCCGTTCACCGCCGGCGAGAAGGTGGCCCCGCCGTCCGTCGACTTCTGGATCGTCGGGAATCCCTGGATCTCCACGTAGAGCGTCTGGCCGTTCGTGGGATCGATGGCCACTGAGCCGCCGTCGCCGCCGTAGATCCGGTCCCAGGAATTCGGCGTGGTGGTGGACAGCGCCTGGTTCGAGCCGTTGTCCTGGGAGCCCCCGACGAACATCGGCGAGTCCCAGCCGGAATCCCCGTGATAGAACTGTGTGACCGTGTAGCCGCTCATCACCTCGTCCCACCAGACGTCCGGGGGTGGCCCCGGGTTTGCTGCAATCGGGCACTCTTCCTGAGTCGAGGCGGCCCGGGCGTTCTGGGTCCGGTAGAGTCCCCCGTCGTTGCCGATGAAGAGCGTCTGGTTCGTGACACCATCGTAGTCGGGATGGAACGTCATCGCGTGCTGATCGGGGTGCATGTAGTTCGGCTCTTCCGGATAGAAGAAGTACCCCAGGAGACCGAAGGTCACACCTGCGTCGTCGGAGCGATACACGTCGATGCCACCGAGGAAGAGGACGTCCGGATCCGTGGGGTCCACGGCGATCACCTGGTCGTACCAGCCCTGCGAGTAGATGGGGTACCCCTGGAGGCATCCGGTCGCAATGGACACGTAGCTGAGGAGCCACGGCCCGAACTTGTGTTCGAAGTCGACGACGGAGGCGAAAGTCACGCCGTCGTCCGCGCGCCAGAGATCCGCGAGCCTTCCGTACTGGGCCAGGGTCCCGTTGTCGGCCATGCACACGTACACGCGGTCGCCGTCGGAGGGGGCGATCGCGATCTCCATGCGTCCCTGATACGACGGCGTGACGTGCTCAGCCCAGGTCGTGCCGCCGTTGTCGCTCCGGAAGAGCCCGTCCTTCGACGTGCTCCCGAACGCGGCGTACACGACGTCGGGGTTTCGATCGGGACGGATGGCCAGGTCGAGACAGCCGAGCGAGCAGCCGTTCGACGAAGCGATGATACCCCCGACATACCACGGGTTCTTCAGCTTGATCTGCCAGCTCGTGCCCGCGTTGGTGCTCTTGTACACCCCGTACTGGGTCGCCGCGTACAACGTGTTCGGATCGTTCGGGCTGATGGCGAGCTCGTTCACGTAGTAGAACGCTCCACCGGCCACGCCGGGGGCCGTGGACGGAAGCTGCGCCCAGGTCGCTCCCGCATCCGTCGTCTTGAAGATGCCGAGTCCCCGCACGAAGATCGAATGCCCGAACCCTTCTCCGGTGCCCGCGTAGATGACGCTGGAGTTCGTAGGGTCCATGACCATCGAGCAGACCGCGAGATTGAGCATGAGATCGTCGGTCGGGGTCCAGTTCGCGCCGGCGTCCGTCGATTTGAAGATGCCGCCGGCCACGCCGGCCGCGTACATGATGTCGGGGTCGTTCGGATCGATGAGGATCTCGCGGGTCCTTCCACCGATGTTTCCGGGGCCGATGGACGACCAGCCCTGAATGTCGCCGGGCTGGCTTCCCCGTTCGGCGGCCTGCGCAGTCTCGCGCGCCTCGACGTCGTCGAGCATCGCACGCAGGTGCTCCATCGGTAGGTTGTCCTCACCGAGGGGGAGCCGCTGTCGCAGAAAATACTCGGCCGCCTCGGCCGGCTTCGTCTCGGGCGCATGCGCCTTTGCGGCCTTCCGTGCGAGACGCTCGGAAACAGACGGCGGCACGTTCGCCCACGCGGGGTCGCGAAGCTCGGTGGACGACGGGATTGAGGAGAGGAACGGCAGGGCGAGAATGAGAACCGCCCAGGAACGGTCGGCGCGCATGGCTCTGCTCCCGAAAGTTGGCGCCAGCCGACAGGGGAGCGGGGCGGCCGGCGAATCATGTCACCGATTCTACCCGAGGGTCTGCGCCGAGCCAACCGAGTGGGCTTTGGCGGACCGTCATGGATGCTGGGCGCGCCCCCTCGCCGATCCTCATGATCAGGATCTCCCGCGCGACTTCTTCCGCATCGACCTTTCGAACGACGGCGGCGCCACGTATCCGGAGAGTCTCGGTGTCTCGCGCGTGGGACAAATGATCCACGTACCTGTCCCTCCACTGTGAGTGGTCCAGGGCGTATCGAGGGGTGTAAAGCGTCCCTTGACGTGCGCCGGGCGAGACGCCAATCTCACGTGCTGGCGCGGCCCACGGCGCAACGAAGCAGCATGAAAGGGCCCATTAGGATGCCGGTTCGAAGCGGTGGTTGGAAGACGAACTTGGTCGCCGCCCTCGTCTGCATGGTCCTCGCCGGGCATGCCGTCGGCGCCCGCGCCCAGGACGAGCCGTCCCCCACGTACGCCACGCTCGCGGATCCTTCCGACAAATGGCACCTCTTCACGAACTTCGGCGCCGGCGAGGTGAGCGGCGGCTACGGGGAGTTTCTCGAGACGCCCTACCACTACGAGTTGGCTATCGCCCGGCACCTCTCCGGCGGACGCTGGCGACTGGGCGGCGGGCTGCAGTTCGGGTCGATGGAGATGAGCTCCCCCTACCAGGACCAGCAGGAGTGGGCGCACCTCGAGACCTTTGGTAGCGGCACACGGATGTTCGGCTCCGGCCGCTTGCGGCCGTACCTCCAGGGACGGGTCGGCCTCGTCCGGATCCACCCACGGAGCGAGCTCTTCTATAACAAGGACCCCGAGGGCCTCGAACCGGGGGACAGCCCGACGAAGGCGACGAACGGTATCGGCTTCACCGCGCTGGGCGGGCTGGAGATCGGGTTGCGCCCCGGTCTCGCGCTCGACGTGGCCGGCTATTGGACCTGGTACGGAACGCAGGAATACGACCTCAGCCCGATCTCCATGGACCCCGTGAGTGACGGCAACGACGTGGGCGTCAAGGTCGGTCTCGCCTGGCAGCCGTTCGTCGCGTGGCCCCACCGGACTCTGGGCAGCCCGGTGCTCGTCGACCCCGTTACCGGGGTACCGGTGCCTCTGCCCCCGGACGACGAGCTTCGCGACGCCTGGGGCGTCCCCCGGAGCTGGGGATGGGCCACCGCGGAGATGCTCGGCATCAACTTCGGCGCCTCGATGTTCAACGAGTACGTCCGCGACGCCAACTTCAACCAGATCAGCCCTCGTAGCTTCTGGCACAACCTGGAGGAAGGCTTCACCTGGGATGACAACAAGTTCAAGACCAACCAGCTCATCCATCCGTTCAACGGCTCGGCCTACTTCAACGCGGCGCGCGCGAACGGGATTGAATTCTGGGGATCGTCGTTCATGGCGCTCGCCGGAGCGTTCACCTGGGAAGCCTTCGGCGAAACCCACCCCATGTCCTTCAACGACATGGTCTCGACCGCGATCGGGGGCGTCGCCCGCGGCGAGATGGCGTTCCGTATCTCCTCCGCCATCCTCGACAACACGAGCCGGGGCAAGGGGCGCGTCGGCCGCGAGGCCGCCGCCTTCTTGGTCAACCCGATCCGCGGCTTCAACCGGCTGGTGAGCGGCGACGCGAGCGAGGTGAAGGGCAACCCATCCGATCCTCACGACCACGTCCCTCCGCACCTCGGCGTGAACCTGCGAGTCGGCGCACGGGCGATGGGTGAGGGCGAGTCGATCACGGAGAACACGAACTACTACGGCTTCGCCGAGGTGAGCGTTGCCTACGGTAACCCGTGGGAGAACGAGCGGCGGCGACCCTACGACCGCTTCGACCTCGTGGCGGGGCTCAACTTCGGCGACAAGACGGCGCTCGGACGGCTCCTCATCCGGGGCGATATCGTCTCCCTGCCGCTCGGCGACGGCGAACGCCACACTTTCGCGGTGCAGCAGGACTTCGACTACATCGACAACGAGGCCTACGAGTACGGCGGCCAGAGCTTCGGAGCCGCGTTGCAATCTCGTTTCACCCTGTCGTCTGACCACGCGCTCTGGTCCCGGCTGCAGGGCTACGCGATCCTGCTCGGGGCGATCAACTCCGACCTGGCTTTCCTCGCCGACGTCGCCGATCAGGAGCGCTACCGCGAGTACGACTACGGGCCCGGCGTGGGCGGTTCCTGGGAGCTTTACCTGCGGCGCAAGGGCCGCGCGTTCCTGAGCGCCCGCTACCGGTACAGCTACATCAACGTCTCGAACGGGTCGGTCTACAACGACACCGATCGCAACCTCGGTTTGAACAGCGACCACGACGTCCACCAGTTCGCGGCGACGCTGGACGTTCCCGTGACGGCCCGGATCGCAGTGGGCGTGGACGCGTCGATCTTCCTCCGGCGCAGCCGCTATGACCTCACGGGCACCGGCGAGACGGGGATAGAGACGGGTGTCCGGACCGTCACGCAGCGCAACCCCGAGGTGCGGGCCTTCGTGGGCTGGCAGTGGTAGGTACTGCGGAATGGTGGGATGCGCGCCGTGACTCGTCTCACTCGGTGGCCTCGGTGGGTCCGGACCTCACGACTTCCCCGAAGAGATTCGTGTACTCGTAGGTCTCCCGTTCCGTGGCTAAAGGCATCGCGGCGAGGGAAGTGGCGTGCAGCAGGCGCCTCGAGCTCGCCCTGAACCGCATGGGCCGTCGGAATGGTGAGCCTCGAGGGTCCTAGCCACGTCACTGGCCTTCTGTGTTAGCGATGCACATACGAGGGTCAGAGGCGCCCTCGGAGGTAGAGCTGGAGCCCGGTGTAGCTGAACGCGACCGTTCCCTCGAAATCGCTGCCGGGAAAGCGGGACTCCTTGTCCGATTCGACCCGAACCACCAAAGCCTCCACACCGAAACCGATCCCGAAGTGGCCAGCCTCTTCATTGCCTCCTCCAGAATCGCCTTGTCCAGAGATAGATCCGCCACGGGCTTCATGAGCTTGGCATTCTCGCGATCGAGATCCTCGAGACGCTTCGCCTGGTCCACGCGGGGCGACCTCCAACAGGCGCCCTTCCCTTGACCTGCGCCGCGCGAGAGGCCAAGCTCGCCGGCCACCGTATTCCGAGGTGCCATTGTGCTCAAGATGAACGCCGTCCTCTGCCTTTATCGTGGCTTCGGCCCCGGCAAGGTGGGCGGTGGCTACGGAGCGCATCTCGAAACGTCTGGCACCGCCACGCGAGTGTTCGGCTCCGGTTTCGAAGACTGATGCTTGCCCGGTTGCTCTGCGGCGGCAACGCGCGTCGATGTGTATCGGCTCTGCTCTTGCTCGGAGCGTTCACTCCCTGCCGCCCCGCGGCAGCGCAGGATTCGCAGTACTGGTCACAGCAGTACGGAACGCGGTCGGAGCTTCTCGGGGG
>JALGZO010000265.1 GCA_025774865.1 bacterium
AGCCGCGGGACGAAGAACCCGAAGCTCGAAGGCGGGCGCCCGACGTCTTCCTTCCGGTATGCGAGATTGACGGGCACGCACGACGCATACTCCAGCCGGTCGAGCTCGGCCGCGAGGCCGGCGTCGACCCCGGCGAGGAGCGACGCCGTTGCCCACGAGGGGCACGCGAAGATGACGGCGTCGGCCCGGATCGTCTCGGCCCCCGAGACTTCGATCTCCCATCGCGGCGCTTCCAGCGGAGCGACGACTCTCTCGATTTGGACGCCGGTGCGGATGCAGCCGGCGGGCAGCCGCGCGACGATCGCGTCGATGATGCGGCCCAAGCCGCCCTTCACCGCCGCGACGTTCGAGTAGCTCGAGCCGTGGCGCCCCTCGATTCGTTGCCTGTCCCGGCGCGCCGCGGCGAAGGCCCGGATCACGCTGCCGTGTCGGCGCTCCATCTCGACAAAGCGCGGCAGGGTCGCGCCGAGGCTCAGCCGGTCGGCGTCGGCGGTGAAGAGGCTCGCGAGGATCGGCTCGGCGACGTGCTCGAGAACCTCGCGGCCGAACCGTCGCGTCACGAAAGAGCCGAGGCTCTCGTCGCGCTCGCCACTGCGGGCCGGGACGAACGGCTCCACGGCCATCCGGAGCTTGCCCGCGAGCGAGAAGAGAGAGGACCGGGCGACCGGGCCGAGGCGGGTCGGCGCCATCATGAGGAATCCTTCGGGTACGTCGCGGAGGCGCCCGCGGTGGAGGATCTGGATGCGCCCGCGGCCGGCCTCGATCCGCTCGACGTCGTCCCCGAGTCCGAGTTTCTCGCAGAGCGCGAACCCCGCCGGCTTCGTGAGCATGAGCGAGTCGGGCCCCGCCTCGAGGACATGTCCGTCGATCGTCTCGGTTCGGATGTGTCCGCCCACGCGCGCGTCCGCCTCGAGAACGGTGAACGGTACGTCGAGCTCGCGCAGACGGTGGGCGGCGGCGAGCCCCGTGATGCCGCCGCCGACGACCACGATGCCCCTGCGGCCGTCGGTCACGGCCGGAGCACTGCGTCAGCCGGACGCACCGCGCCGCCGAGCCACGTGGATGCTTCCCGCGCGATCGTCACCACGGCGTCCGCCCACGTGTCCGACGCGTTCGGCGCCGGGACGAGGTGCAGCTCCTCTCCTCCGTTCGCGCGGAAGTCTTCGACGGCCCGGATGCCGAGCTCCTCGATCGTCTCGAGACAGTCCGCCACGAACGCCGGACTCAGGATGACCGCCTTCTTCACGCCGTCCTTCGCGGCCTCGGCGACGAGCTGGTCCGTGAACGGGCGGATCCAGGGATCGCGGCCGAGCCGGGATTGGAAGCAGATGACCCGCTGCTCCTCCGTCAACTGCAGCCGGTCCGCGAGCGCGCGGGCGGTGGCGTAGCACTGGGCGCGGTAGCATTCGGCGTTCGCGTCGACGATGCGGTCGCAGCAATCGTCACGGCAAAGGCAGTGGGCGCCGGTGCGGTCGCTCTTGCGCACCTGGCGTTCCGGCAGCCCGTGGAAGCTGAAGAAGACGCGCTCCGCGTTCGCCCCCTCCAGCACGGGGCGGACCCTCTCGACGCAGGCGTCGAGGTACGCGGGATGCTCGTAGAACGGCGGGATGACCTGGAGCGACGGCACGTTCCAGAGCTCCGACGCCACCTCGAACACCTTCTCGATGCTCGAGCCGGTGGCAGCCGAGCTGTACTGCGGGTAGAGCGGGAACACGACGATGCGACTGATCCCGCGATCGTGGAAACGCATCAGCGCCTCGCGGATCGACGGCTTTCCGTAACGCATCGCGAGATCCACGACGACGTCGTCCCCGAGCCGCTCTTGCACCTTGGCCGTCAGATCCTGGCTGTGGAACAGGAGCGGCGAGCCCCGATCCGTCCAGATCTTCTCATACGCTTCGCCGGACGCTTTCGGCCGGGTCGGCAAGATGAACAGATTCAGGATCAACCACCGCTTCCACGCGGGCATGTCGAACACGCGCGGATCCGAGAGAAACTCCCGCAGGTACGTGCGCACGTCCGCGGGCCGCGGGCTCTCGGGAGTTCCGAGGTTGATCAGGAGCAGTCCGCGTGGCTTCATGGCCATGATTCCTTCGCGTGGCGGCTCGGTCGGTCGCCGATCGACCGCGAGTCAGCCGGGGATTCTAGCAGAGGGTCGGGGAAGCTTGACCGCCTTTTCGGCGATGGCTAGTCTGCGCTCCTGATTCCCGTTTCTGCTCGTGACCGGCTGGCCGAGGAGGGACTGATGTATAAGACCATCTACGTTCCCGTCGACAACTCGGACCATTCCAACCAGGCGGTCGCGGTGGCGATCGAGCTCGGGAAGAAGTTCGAATCGAAGATGGTCGGATGCCACGTCTACGCCGCCCGGATGCACGACTACCGCTTCAAGCAGATGGAGTTCACGCTCCCGGACGAGTACATCGAGGAGACGGAGCTCGAGCGGCAGCGGAAGATCCACGACAGCCTCATCACCATGGGCCTCAAGTTGATCTCGGAAAGCTACCTGA
>JALGZO010000266.1 GCA_025774865.1 bacterium
TTCAGCCCGACGGTCCTCGACGTGAACGTGCTCGTCGACGAGATGAAGCAAATGCTGCGCCGGGTGATCGGCGAGAACATCGCACTGCGGCGAGATTCCTCGGATGAGCCGCTCTGGGTGTCGGCCGACTCCGGCCAGATCGAACAGGTCGTCCTGAACCTGGTGCTCAACTCCAGCGACGCCATGCCGGACGGCGGCACTCTCGTGCTCCGTACCGTGTCCATCACGGTGGCAGACGACCCGCAGGCCGAGGCGCTCGAACTGCCCGAGGCGGGTGAGTACGCCCGGCTCGAGGTGCGCGACACCGGAACGGGTATCGCCCCGGAAGCCCAGCCTCACGTCTTCGATCCCTTCTTCACCACGAAGGAGACCGGAAAAGGCACGGGGCTCGGTCTCGCGACGAGCTACGGCATCGTCAAGCAGCACGGCGGCGCGATGAAGGTGGAGAGCGAACCGGGAAAGGGTACCACCGTCTCGGTGTACCTCCCGGTCACCGCGGAACGCCCGACTGCTCCGATCGCGGAACGGAAATCGTCGACGCCGAGGGGGACGGAGACGGTTCTCGTCGTGGAGGATCACGCCGGCGCCCGGAGCATGGTCGCCCGGATGCTGCGGGGACTCGGCTACACGGTTCTGACCGCCGAGACGGCGGCCCTCGGTCTCGAGCATCTCGAACGGCGGGCCGGCGACGTCGATCTGCTGCTCACCGATGTCGTGCTACCGGGGATAGGCGGTCGCGAGCTATCCGAAGTCGTGGCGGAGCGATACCCGAGCGTCCGCGTTCTCTTCGCGTCGGGCTACACGGACGACGCGACTCTGAAGAAACGGTTCGCAGAGGAGGGGCTCCCGCTCCTGCCGAAGCCGTTTACGCGCGAGGCTCTCGCGCGGAAGGTGCGCGAGGTTCTCAGCGGCTCATGACCCGCAGGCATTCGCGCTCCCACGCGGCCACCACGCCCGCTCGTCATGTTCGCCGAGACCGCTCACGGCCTCAATCTCCGAAGAAGACGGGGCTCGACCACCCCATCTCGCCGTCGATCTGAATGACCCGGACGTAGACGCCGCGGATCGGTGGGTCCTGGGTGGTGGGCCGCGACCATCGTACCTCGGCCAGTCGATCGTGGGGGTCGAAGGTCGCGACGACGGGGAACGGCGGCTGTCCTTCCTCGGGAATCCCGATGAGCTCGCACGAGGCGAGAGCCGCGCAACCCACGACGCGTCCCGCCACGCCGGCACCGGCCGGCGCGGACGACGTCTGGCTCAGCTCGATCCGGATGCGCGGCCCCGTGGTCCCGTAGGTGGCCCCGTTCGCCATCGCCTGGAAGACATTCTCGCGGTCGAGCCTCTTTACCCAGGCCGCGCCGAGCCCGGTTCCGGCACCGAGGTCGGTTCGAAAGAGGCGAACGGGATTCCCCGGCGTCCCCGTGTGATTGTCCGTGGCCGTGAGGATCGTGTACTCGCGACCCCACGCCAGAGCTTCCTGAAACGAGCCCTTCCTGGTCTGGTCCGGGCGCGCGATCTCGCGCGGCGCCTTCGGGGCGAGCGGGCCGAGCGGCGTCTCGGCGTTGCCGTGCGTGCTGAAGATCTCGACCGGGCGTTGAAACTCCGGGTCGTGGCTCCGCCAGTCCATTCGCGGAACGTTTCCACCCGCGGGATGATGCGGAATCGTGAGCGCGCGCCGCCGGGGAAGCGCCGCCCAGACCTCCTGGGGCTTCGAGTACTCCGGCTCCGGCAGATACGGACCCACAGCGTCATCGAAGTACACGTTCTGGTGACCGGTGTTCGAAGTCCACTCCCAGCCGAGGAGTACCGCGAAGCGACCGGGCTCCTCGAGCTCGCGGACGAGCCGCACGCTTCGCTCCCAGGCCTCGTCGTCCATGCACGGGAAGAGGTAGTGCATGTCGTGATCGGTCTTCGACGCGAAGTCGAGCCCGACGATGTCGCGCGCATAGAGGTAGCCCTCCAGTGGCGAACGGGAGCCGTCAGAGTCCCGGGTGTGCCAGTGGAGGTCCCCCCAGACGAGCGCTCGATCCCACTCGGTGGCGACGACCACCGGGAGGTCCCAGCCGGGATCGAGACCGGGTCCTTCCACCGAGATCCACCACACCCCCTCCGAGAGCTCGACCGGCTCCGCGAGCGCGACCGCGGGATCGGCGCCCGGGGCCCCGGGCGCGAGCGGACCGACCCGGCGGCCGGACTCGTGCACCGCCTCGAGCGAGACCCCCTCCGGGAACGAGGCCGCGGGAAAGCCGAGCGAGTCGAGCGCAGCCACCCGGAACGCGGCCGCCTCGCCCGCCCGCACCTGGGAGGGTCCGGAGAGATAGAGACGCTGGGCGGCCGTGCGAAGGACTTCGAGCGGCTCGCCGCGCCACGGGATCTCACTCGCCGCCGGGCCGCGGCGGAGGTGCGCGCGGAAACGCAGCTCTTTCACCGGAACCAGCTGTGCGCGGGCCCGGCCGGCGCCGTTCGGGCCCGGTTCGCCGTACACGACTTCCAGGACCTCGCCGGAGTA
>JALGZO010000267.1 GCA_025774865.1 bacterium
CGGGGGCCCGCTCCGTGCTGTCAATCCTGGAGGTTATCCCATGGCCCGATCGCGTCTCGCGACCACTTGCACGCTGATCGTCTGCCTGGCCGCTCCGGCCCTCGCTCAGGATGAGCCCACCGCGCCCGGCCCCTGGGCGTTCGAGACGCTCGCGAGTCTCAACCTCACGCAAAGCGCCTTCAGCTCCAACTGGGCGGGCGGCGATCGCGGGAGCTTGGCGTGGGTCGCGCGAACCAATCTCGGGGCCGTCCGGCAGTTCAACCAGAAGTTCCGCTGGGACAACACCCTCAAGCTCGCCTACGGGGAGAAAGCCGATCAGATCGAGGACCCCGACGATCCGGGCCGGAACAAGTGGGCGAAGGGCGAGAAGAACGAGGACCAGATCCAGCTCGACTCCGTGGCCCGGTTCACCCTGCAGGCCGCGGTCGATCCGTATCTCGCGCTCCGCGGCGAGAGCCAGTTCCTGAACGAGTCCGATCCGCGGGGAGCCCTGAAGCTCGACCCGATCAAGCTCTCCGAGTCCGGAGGAATCGCGAGAGCATTCGTGCAGGAGGAGAGCCGCGAGGTCGTGAGTCGTCTGGGCCTGGCGCTCCGGCAGACCTTCGCGCAGCGCTTCACGGACGCGACCGGCAACGATACCGAGCGCTTCAGCACGAACGACGCCGGTATCGAGTTTCGTACGAACGTGACGTACCCGCTGCTGGGCGACAAGATCATCTACAAGGGCGAGGTCTTCGTTCTGTGGTCGCTCGTCTTCAGCGAGGCCGACGCGTTGAAGGAGTTCGACCGCAGGGCCCAGCAGTACGATCCCAGCCGCGAGCCGGTGCAGGATTTCTGGAAGACGGCGGACGTCAACTGGCAAAACGAGTTCACGGCGCCGATCACGTCGTGGCTGAACGTCAACTTCGTCTTCCAGCTCGTCTATGACGAGTTCGACACCGCGACGAAGGTCGACGCGACGTTCGACCCGAGCGACGAAGACGCCGCCCGAGCCGCCATCGCGGAGGTCGACGCTGGCATCCGCAAGGCCGGTCAATGGAGGCAGGTCCTCGCGATCGGGCTTTCCTATCAGTTCCTGTAGATTCCGGATGGTGACCCGAAGACCGGGGTTGCCGAGAGACATAGACCACGGGAGAAGAGTCCATGGCTGAATCCACGTTTCAGAGCGCGTTGGACCTGATCACTCGCTACGGCATGCAAGTGGTCGGCGCGATCGTCATCCTGATCGTCGGACGCATCGCGGCCGGCTTCCTGGGCGGCGCGGCGCGCAAGGCGATGGAGCGCGCGAAGGCCGATGCAGCGCTCGTCAGCTTCGTGTCGAGTCTCGTCCGGGTCGCGGTACTCGTGTTCGCCGTCGTCGCGGCTCTCGCGAAGTTCGGCATCCAGACGACGTCGTTCGTCGCCATCCTCGGCGCTGCCGGCCTGGCGATCGGTCTCGCGCTGCAGGGCTCGCTCGCCAACTTCGCGGCCGGTGTCCTGATCCTGGTCTTCAAACCCTTCCGCGTCGGTGACGTCGTCGACGCCGGCGGCTCCAAGGGCAAGGTCGTCGATGTCGGCATCTTCACGACGACGATGAACACGCCCGACAACCAGAAGATCATCATCCCGAACGCGGCCGTGACCGGCGGCAAGATCACGAACGTGAACGCCTACGACACGCGGCGCGTGGACCTGACGGCGGGCATCGGCTACGGTGACGACATCGGCAAGGCGCACTCGGTGCTGACGCAGATCTGCGACAGCCATCCGAGCATCCTCGAGGATCCGGCGCCGACGATCGAGGTCGTGGAGCTCGCGGACTCGTCCGTGAACTTCGTCGTGCGTCCCTGGGTGAACACGGCGGACTACTGGCGCGTGTACTTCGACGTGACGCGCTCCATCAAGGAGGAGTTCGACAAGAACGGGATCTCGATTCCGTTCCCCCAGCGGGACGTGCACATGTTCCAGGAGACGCCCACGAACTGACGGCGGTCGGACGAAGGCGGAGAGGCGGCAGAAGGCGGGACCTCCTCGCCCGGCGTTGCTGCTCGGACTCACCGCCCCTCAGAAAACTCGATGCGACAGGATCTGAACCTGGCCGGCGCCGACTTCGACTCCTTCGAAGACGAGGGTCTCCAGCAGCTCTCCGCTCGGCCCGTAGCACCGGACTTCGAGATCGTGAACTCCCGGGTCGACGACGAGGCGCCCGATCTGGATCGTCTGCGGCAGTGTGATCCAGCCGCGCGTGTCGGCCTTCTCCGTCGCGGCCGTGAAGAGGTTTGCGAGCCATCCTGCATCCTTCTCGTCGGCGGCACGCGTGAGCGCGTACTTCGTGAGGCCCCGCAGGATGGTCTTGAAGATGATGCCGCCCATGCGGTCGTCGAGACCCCGGCGGGCGATCGCGTCCAGGTTCTCCGCGAGCTCCGTCCGTGACTCCAGGCCTCCTGTGCTCATCGTGGCCCACCCCACCCCCTCTCCCGGTACCGGCGGCGGGAACGCGGGAAGCGCGACGCGCAGCAAGTACTCG
>JALGZO010000268.1 GCA_025774865.1 bacterium
CGTCTCCATCGCCGGGAAGAACCCTCCGTTCGCGGCGATCGCGTAACCCTGGGGGCCGACGGGTACGTCGGGACCACGAACCCGAACTGTCCAGACCCCGGGTGTCGGAGCCGCGACGATCACACGCTCCACGTTATTCAGCGGATCGGCGCTGCCGCCGGTGCGCGAAATGCCGCTCACGATATCGAACTCGTTCCCGAGGAAAAGGCCGTCGGGGCCGTCGACCTCCAGATCCAGATCGTTGACCGGCGCGGGATCGGCGGCGATCGACGCCGGCTCGTCAGTGAACGTCATCGTGATCTTCAACGGCTCCGACGAGTCGACCACTCGCAGCACATGGGTGTCCGTCTCGCCGGACGAGAGACCATTCGCATGCGTCACGTCGCGCAGCCACAGAAGCCGCGAGTCACCGGGAAAGTAGAGGGCGTCGTCCAGGAGAATGCGGCCCCAGCCCTCGGCGTCGCTCGGGTAGTTCGACACGCGGGTCATGTCGACCGCCGAATTGATCACGATCGCCTTGAGCAACGCTCCGGTCGGCGTGATCGCGTGCGAATCCCATGGTCGTCCGGTCGGGTGGTAGCCGCGGATCAAGTACTCGCGTACGAGCGTGGCGCCCCCGGCGACCGCAGGACACGCCATACTGGTGCCGGAGATCGCGGTCGTCCCGCAGGTGGCGGTCGACGCCGAGATCGTGCTCCGGCCCGGCGCGAACACCTCCGGCTTCCGCCTGCCGTCGTCCGTCGGACCGCGCCCTCCGTGTGAGATGGTGTCCTGGTCCGCCGGCCGGTAAGTCGCCCCGACGGCCAGGAGGTTCTTCGCGTTCTCGGGCGATTCCAGCAACGCCGTGTTGGAAACCGCGAAGACGACGAGATCGTTCTCGTGGTTCCGAGCGAACACGTCGATGTCTCGACAGAGGCTCGTGTAGCTCGTGCGGCCGACGTCCCCCCAGCTGTTGGAGTGGATTCGCGCTCCGTCCGCGTGGGCGGCCGCCATGAACTCGCCCACGTTCGACGGCTGTCCGTTCAGCTCGATCCACTGCAGATCGAAGAAGCTCTGGTGCGAGATCCGGGCGAGGGGAGCCACTCCCCGGTTCGCGGTCGAGCCCGTGATCGGCCACGCGTCGGCCGCCAGCGTCCCCGCCGTGTGCGTCCCGTGCGACCATTGACTCGTGGTCGTGTTGCCTCGCATCGCCACGATCTTCCGGTGCAGGGGCCCGATCGGGTTCTCCAGATCGTCGAAGTAGCAGCTCTCCGTCTGGATCAGCGCGTCGATGTGCCCGATGATCTGCCCCTCTCCCAGAAGCCCGTGATCATGGAGCGGCTCGAAGTCGGGGACGTTCGACTGAATCACCCAGCGCACGACGTCGTTGCGCAGCTCCAGTTCCGGAACCTCCTCGATCCACTCGATCTCGGAGATGCTCGCGAGTCGGGGCACCGCGGCCGGCTCCGCGAGCACGACCACCCGCCGCACTGACTCCGTGTCGATGACACCCAGGACGTCGGCGCCGACTCGTCGGGCACCCGCCGCGACCTTTTCCGGATCCTCGCCGTCGAACACCTCCAGCCGGAGCCAACGACGGTTGCGCTCGAGAGCCCGCACGGCCCCCCGGTACTCCAGACGACCGATGTCGGGGGAGATCTTCCATTCCGGGCGATAGCGATCCACACGGACGATCCCGGGCTCCTGTCGGAGTCGGGCGGCGGCGCGGGACTCCCCGCGCACGAGGTAGGCGTTGGAGGGGACGTAGCCGACGATGCGACCGCCGCGGCGGGCGATGACGTCGCGGAGCTCCCGGTCCGCGGGGGCCTCGAACGCGACGACCCAGGTCTCGACGTCACCCGGAGCGAGGGCGGGGACACGCGCGCGCGCCGCCGCCGGCCCGACCTCACGGTCGTAGGTCTCGTGGCGGAGCCGGATGAGCCCGTCGCCCAGGTCCACGGCGAATCCGGACGGGGCTCCCAACGTCAGGAATGCGAGCCCGCACAGCGCAGCTCTCGTCATCACTGCCCTCGGCGATCGGCGACGCCTCCGGAGGAGGCGGTATTTCGGCGTCAGTGAAGAACGACCATTTTGCGGGTCTCGTCCACCCCTTCACCCTGGAGCCGGTAGAAGTAAATACCGGCCGCGACCGATTCGCCGGCTGAATCCCGAGCGTCCCAGTTCACGCGGTACTCCCCGGCATCGAGCGGGCCGGCGGCGAGCGTCCGGATCCGACGTCCCGTGATGTCGAACACGGTCAGCTCGATGACGTTCCGCGTGGGCAGGGAGTAGCGTATCGCGGTACCGGCCGCAAACGGGTTCGGTTCATTCTGGGCGAGAAGCCGTCCGTCGAGTGGCGCCGCGGCGAACGGCGCCACCCCGGTCCCGACCATCTCCTGGACGTCGCCGGAGATGTGGAGCGCGTAACCCTGGAGGCCGCTCGGCACCGAGGCCCCGCGCACGCGAATCGTCCAGCTGCCGGCGGTGAAGCCGCCCGCAGGAAGCACGAACCGCTCGACGTTG
>JALGZO010000269.1 GCA_025774865.1 bacterium
GCCGGCGTCCTGACCGCGTCCCGCGACGTCGCCGATTGGTTCGAAGACCTCGCGATCAAGACCGACGACCCGAAGGCCGCGAGCCATTGGACGATGGGGGAGGTCCTCCGGGTCCGGAGCGAACGCGGCGGCTCGGTGGAGGGTCTCCCGGTCTCGGTGGACCGTCTTGCCGAGCTTCTCGGCCTCGTGCGAGCCGGAACGATCTCGGTGCGCGCGGCCAAGACGGTGTTCGCGAAGATGCTGGAGACCGAGGAAGGGCCGGCGGCCATCGTCGCGCGCGAGGGGCTCGCTCAGATTTCCGATACGAGTACCATGGAAACCATCGTTGACGACGTGCTCGCCGCCCATCCGGAACAGGTCGCCGAGTTCCGGAGCGGCAAGGAGAAGGTGCTCGGATTCCTCGTCGGGGAGGTCATGAAGGCCAGTCGCGGCAAGGCGAACCCGAAGATGGCGAACGAGCTCCTGCGGGAGCGCCTGCAGAGCGGGCACCCGGCGTGAGCACTGGCCAGTGGACGCCCGCGGCGACGGTCGCCGCCGCGATCGCGGTCGTGGTCGCCGTCGCCGTCGCCGGATGTGGTAAGCCGCATCCGCGGCCGAGATACACGGCGGAGTCCACGAGCAAAGAGTCGAAGCACGTGGGGGTCGCGGAGGGTGCAGTCAGTTCGAAGCGCGTGGAGCAGGTTTGTCACCCCTGGCTCGGCACACCCTACCGATACGGCGGGGGGAGCCGCGCCGGCATCGATTGCTCGGCGCTCACCCAGAACTTAATGGGCGACCTCGGGGCGAACCTGCCACGCACGGTCCGGGCCCAGACGGCCGTGGGCGCATCCGTGGCCTCGTCCGAGATCGCGCCGGGCGATCTGGTCTTCTTTCGACTCACGTCGACGAAGATCGATCACGTCGGTGTCGCTCTGGACGCGAACCGTTTCGTCCACGCGTCGTCGTCGAGGGGGGTGGTCGTCGATCACCTCATGGACAAGTATTTTTCGAGGCGCTTCGCCGGCGCTCGCCGCGTCCTCGAGGGGGAGAGTTCGAGATGAATGTTCTGATCATCGGCGGCGGCGGCCGCGAACACGCTCTCGCGTGGGCGGTGACGCGGAGTCCGATAGCACGCCGGGTGGTCTGCGCGCCGGGTAACGCCGGCACGGCGCGCCTCGTGGAGAACGTCACGCTCCGCGCCGCGCACGGACCGGGCGTGGTCGCGTACTGCCGGAGCGAGGACATCGGTCTGGTCCTCATCGGGCCCGAGGCGCCGCTCGTGGCGGGGGTCGCGGACCATCTGCGCGCGGAAGGCGTGGCCGTGTTCGGGCCGGGCGCCGACGGCGCCCGCCTCGAAGGCAGCAAGGTGTGGGCGAAGGAGCTCATGCTCGCGGAAGGCGTCCCCACCGCCCGAAGCGCCACCGTGCGGAGTGTCGCCGAAGCGGCGAAAGCGCTCGAGTGGCTGGGCGGCCGGGTGGCGGTGAAGGCCGACGGCCTCGCCGCCGGCAAGGGTGTCGTCATGTGCGAGAGCCGCGACGAGGCGGTCGCCGCGGTGGGTGCCGCCGTGGAGGCGCGCGTGTTCGGTGACGCCGGGCGCCGCGTCCTGATCGAGGAGTGGCTCGAGGGGGAAGAAGCGTCGGTCACGTGTCTCGTCGACGGGGAAGAGATTCGGCCGCTCGCGCCGAGCCAAGACCACAAGCGCGCTCACGACGGGGATCGCGGACCGAATACGGGCGGCATGGGAGCCTACGCGCCCTTCCCACGTCTCGACGATGAGGCGCACCAAGCGGTCGTCGACAAGTGCGTCCGGCCGGTGGCGCACGGGCTCGCGAAGCGTGGCGTCGACTTCCGGGGCGTTCTCTACGCCGGCCTCATGTTGACGGAGGAAGGTCCCCGCGTCCTGGAGTACAATGTGCGATTCGGTGATCCGGAGGCGCAGGTGATCCTCCCACTGGCCGGGAGTGGTCTCTTGCCCACGCTGGAAGCCTGCGCGCGCGGTGAGCTGGCCGGCGCGCCGCCCCTGGAGCCGAACGAGGGCACGGCGCTCGCGGTCGTGGCCGCATCGGCCGGATACCCGGCGAGTTCCGACCCGGGTCGCGTCATCTCCGGGATCGATCCGGACGACGATCGCGGGAGGGCCCTCGTGTTTCATGCCGGGACGAAGCGTCAGGACGACGGAACCGTCGTCACCGCGGGCGGTCGCGTCCTCGCGGTGACCGGGTTGGGGGTCACGCTCGCGGAGGCCAGGAACGCCGCGTACGATACGCTCGGCGAGATTCGATTCGAGGGGATGTTCATGAGGAACGACATCGGTGCCCGAGGGCTGGATCCGGCGGCGGCATCGAAAGGAGCGTCGCGCTGATGGGCCCACAGGTGCTCGTGTTGATTGGAAGCGAGAGTGACCGCGAGGCGATGCAGGGATGCCTCGACAACCTCGACAAGTTCGGCGTGACCCACGAGCTGATCGTGTCGTCCGCGCACCGCTCGCCCGAGAAGACCCGGGTTCTCGCGGAAGGGGCGCG
>JALGZO010000270.1 GCA_025774865.1 bacterium
CTACCTTGGAGCAGTCTTTCTCCGAGGGCCTCTCTGATGAAAGCTCGGAAAGCCAAGCTCGTCAGGTTCGGTGGATCCCGGGGCGTACGCCTGCCCGAATGGTTGATTGCGCAGGCGGGGCTTTCGGACGACGTGGAGCTTCGAGCGAGTGCTGGAAGAATCGTGATCTCGAGCGCGACGAGGCCGCGAGCTGGATGGGCGGAGGCCGCGGCCGCGATGCGCGCTCGCGGGGACGCCTTGCTCCTCCTGGATATGGGCAGAGACACGACTCTCCAATGAGTCAGGCCGCGAGAACGCTCGTTCGGCGGCGTCTCCCCCAAAATCCCTGGATCTTCCCCGGCGCCTGACGCAAACTCCGCCTCCGCGAGGGGCACGGCCGTCGCCCCGCTTCGCGTCCCGGCCCTACCTCGACCAGGAGTCCTCTGATGCCTACGACGATCGTCGACGTTCTCGGCCGCGAGATCCTCGACTCGCGCGGCAACCCCACGATCGAAGTGGAAGTCACGGTCGAGGGCGGGGTAATGGCGCGGGCGGCGGTGCCTTCCGGGGCGTCCACCGGCGAATACGAGGCAGTGGAGCTTCGCGACGGCGACCCGCACCGCTACGGCGGCAAGGGCGTACTCAAGGCCGTCGCGAAAGTGAACGACGAGATCGCGCCGGAGATCGTCGGCATGGACGTGACCGATCAGCTCTTCCTCGACACGCTCATGATCGACATGGACGGCACGCCCAACAAATCGAGCCTGGGGGCGAACGCGATCCTCGGAGTCTCGATGGCCGCCGCCAAGGCGGCCGCGGAGCTCGTGGGGACCGAACTCTACCGCTACCTCGGCGGCTTCAACGCGAAGACGCTTCCGGTGCCGATGATGAACATCATCAACGGCGGCCAGCACGCGGACAACAACGTCGACATCCAGGAGTTCATGGTGGTGCCGGCCGGCGCGGAGACGTTCTCCGAGGCGTTGCGCATGGGCGCGGAGATCTTCCACTCCTTGAAGAAGGTACTGAAGGAGAAGGGGCTCAACACGGCGGTCGGCGACGAGGGCGGCTTCGCCCCGAACCTCGGGTCGAACGCGGAGGCGCTCGACGTCATCATGACCGCGTGCCAGAACGCCGGCTACGAGCCGGGGCGCAAGGTCTGGATCGCGCTGGATGCGGCGAGCTCCGAGTTCTATGACGGGAGCCGCAACCTGTACGTGCTCGGGGCCGAGGCCGAGAAGGAGCGCGACGCCGAGAGCCTCGTCGCCTTCTGGGGCGACCTGATCGATCGCTACCCGATCGTGTCGATCGAGGACGGGCTGGACCAGAACGACTGGGCCGGCTGGAAGATGATGACGGAGAAGCTCGGGAGTCGCGTGCAGCTCGTCGGCGACGATCTCTTCGTCACGAACACGCGGTTCCTGCAACGCGGCATCGACGAGGGATGCGCGAACTCGATCCTCGTCAAGGTGAACCAGATCGGGACGTTGACCGAGACGTTCGACGCAATCGACCTCGGCGCCCGCCACCGGTACTCGAGCGTGGTGAGTCACCGTTCGGGCGAGACCGAGGACACCACGATCGCGGACGTCGCGGTGGCGGCGAACACGGGGCAGATCAAGACCGGAAGCCTCTCCCGGAGTGACCGGCTCGCGAAGTACAACCGGCTCCTGAGGATCGAAGAGGAGCTCGCGGAGACCGCGTACTATCCGGGGTTGGCGGCGTTCCGCGTCGTCGGGAAGCCGGCGCGGGAGGCGGTGCGGGTCTAGAACGACGGGGCGGCCGGGGGGCCGCGCCTGGGTGGAGGATGGGAAGTGGCGGTGAAGGCGCGAACCCCGTGGGGCAAAACGCCCAAGAAGCCCAAGGTGGGGGCCGGGCGGGCCGCGCTCGCGAAGCGCACGAAGGTCCGCGGCAAGAACCGGAAGGCGAATACCCGCCGCGAATCAGCGAACCAGGAGAAGAAGCGGGCGGTGGCGGCTCGCCGCGGGCTGAGCCGTCACCGTCGTCGCGGCGGGATCGGCAAACGCTTCGGCCCCCCGGTCAAGGGGGCCGCCAGCAAGCTCATGCGCTTCTACGGGGTCTTCGAGCAGCGGTTCCTCATCCGGCAGCGGCTCCGGACGATCTTGCTCGCGATCGCGGCAATCTGGGTTCTCTGGACGTTCGGGATCGGCGACGCGGGGATCGCGCGCCTCATTCACGTGAAGCATCAGAACTCGCAGATCGAGCCGGAGATCGAAAGACTGGTCGAGCAGGAAGCCGAGCTCCGCCGGGAAGTGAACGCCCTCACGAACCCGAAGGACGTATTCACCCTGGAGAAGGTCGCCCGCGAGGAGCACGCGCTCGTGAGGGACGGCGAGGTGCTGGTGCGCTTCTACGAGGCGCAGGACGAGTAGCGAGGACGATCGGAAGGCCGCGACCCGTCTCCGAGTCGCGGCCCCCGTTTCTAGAACTTCCAGAAGAACGTGCCGCGCAGGTACACGTCCGAGTCGGGAGTCTCCACGCCGGCGACCGGATCGCTG
>JALGZO010000271.1 GCA_025774865.1 bacterium
TATGCGTCGCCGCCCACGGTTCGCGACAGCGGACGCGGCGGGGCGTACGGAGAGTGCGGGTCGAAGTAGTGAATCCAGAGAAAGAGAGGCCCCGAGTCCCGGCGGTCGAGCCACTCGAGCGCCGCGCGATTCACGTGATCGGCTGCGCGCTCCACGAAGGAACTCGGGGCCTTCCCCGCGGCGGCGGGACGGGGGCTCGCTTGCCCGGGTGGGTGGGAGTCGTCGTAGACGTCGTACCCGCGGTCCAACCCGAATCGCGCCGCGACAGGAACCGCCGCGACGAACGCGGCCGTGGCCCAGCCGGCTTCCCGGAACGCTTCGGAGACGAGAGGCACATCGTCGGGTAGCCGGAAGGCTCCGTTGTCCCGGACCCCGTGAGCGGGCGGGAGCAGGCCGGAGAGGATGGTTGCGTGCGACGGGAGGGTGAGGGGCGTGGGCGAGATCGTCACCGCCATCTGGGTTCCGCGACGGGCGAGGCGGTCGAGGAACGGAGTGCGGGCTCGCGAGTCTCCGCCGCAGCCGAGGCGGTCGGAGCGGAGGGTATCAATCGTCACGAGGAGCATGACCTCGGATGTCGGATTCTCGGGCGGCGACGACGAACAGCCGGTCCCGCCTGCGCCGGCGATCATGGTGCTCGCGAGAGCGAATACGAGAGATCTCACTGGTCCTCCTCCGCCCACTGCACGAGCTGGCGGATCTTCGCGCTTCCTGGGCGCGCTTCGAGAGCGATCCGCAAGTGAGGGATCGCTTCCTCGGGGCGACCGAGCGCCAAGAGCGCCTCCCCGAGCGTGGAGTGCACGGGGCCCTCGTTCAAGTGCGGGGGGAGCTCGAGAGAACGGCGGGCGGACTCGACCGCAAGATCGTACCGCCCGAGGCCACAGTAGGTTCCCGCGAGGAACGAGTGCGCCTCCTTCCCCTGGGGATCGAGCTGGATCGCGTGGACGAGGTGCCGTTCGGCCGCGCGAAGGCGTCCGTCCCCGTACGCCTCCTCGCCATGGAAGAGAGCCGCGGCTGCCGCGACGCCGTCCTTTGGGTCCTTGCGCAGATCGGGAGTGGAGCCGCCCTCGATGGACGCGACGTAGCCCAGGCTTCTCAGCTGCTCCGCCGTCTGTGGATCCAGCTTGGACGGGGTAGACGCAGCGGCCCTGGACAGGACGCCGTCGAGCTGGCGGGCCAGCTCTTCCTCAATTTCGGGTCGCGTTCCCGCGAGGTCCGTGCGCTCTCCAGGATCGTTCCGCAGGTCGTAGAACTCCGGTCGAGGGGCGCGAATGTACTTCCACCGGGCGGTCCGGATTGCGTGAAGCGGGCTCCATCCTCGGGCCATCTCGGGGTGCTTCGTCTCGAGATAGGCCGCCGCCGTGGCCGCCGGTTCGAGCAGCGAGTTGCCCGGTCGCGCTTCCGAAGGCTCGACGCCGTAGAGCTGGAGCAGCGTCGGCGCGACGTCGACGAGCCGGCGCGGCTCCGTCACGAGTTCTCGGCCGATCCGTGGTCCGTTGAGGATCAAGGGCACGCGCTGCGTCGCGTCGTATACGAACAGCGCGTGCGTGATTTCACCGTGGTCCCCGAGCGACTCGCCGTGGTCGGCCGTCAGCAGGATCGTCGCGCGTCGCGCGCTGTGGGCGCCGACCCGTTTGAGATAGCGGCCGATCTGCCGGTCGGTATACGCCACCTCGGCCTCGTAGAGTCCGGCGCCCGCGAGCGTCTCCGCCACGCGGCGCCACGGGAGAGGAGGGGCGTACGGGTAGTGCGGATCGAAAACGTGCGTCCAGACGAACGGTCGCTCCCCGGCGTCTCTGCTTTCGAGCCAGCCCACAGCGGAATCGAACACGGCCTCGGCCTGCCGTTCCGGCGGGCGCCGACGGTCGACTCGCGGACCGAAGTCGTCGTCGTAGAGGTCGAATCCCTGATCCAGGTTGAACTGCGCAGCGAGGGGAAACGACCCCACGAACGCCGCCTTGCGGACGTGGGCGGGAAGAGCCTCGGGGACGGTCTCGTATCGATCGTCGAGGTGGAAGATCCCATTCTCGCGCACCCCGTGTTCCGGCGGGTCCAGTCCCGTGAGCATCGTGGAATGGGAGGGAAGCGTCAGTGGCGTCGGAGAGATCGCGTCCCCCACCTGGCGACCGCCTCGGGCGAGACGGTCGATCTCCGGGGTGCGCACATTGGGGGCCCCGTAGCACCCCACCCGCGAGGCGGGCAGCGTGTCGATCGTGATCAGGAGGACGCTCCCGGTCGGGATCGTATCGAGCGATTTCGGCGAGCACCCGGCGACGACGGCGACGGCGGCAGCGACGAGGAGAGCGTCATTAGGCAGGGAGCGGGCTCGGGAACAACGCAATCGGACTCTCCCGGGGGAGACGGCTCTTCATCTTCGGAGCGCGCTGGAACGGGTGTCAAGGCCGGGGCGCCGTCGGGGCGAGAGTACGAAGAAGGGCGCCGGCTCGAAAGCCGGCGCCCCATGATCGGGTCTTCGTGAGAGTTGCTCCTCTAGCGGAAC
>JALGZO010000272.1 GCA_025774865.1 bacterium
TTGGTGGCGGCATGGAGCTCTTGCAGTTCGCGTACTTCAGCCGCAAGCCGGGGGGGGTGATCGGAGTCGATCCGGTGGAGAAGATGCGCGAGGTCGCGCGCGACAACCTGGCGGTTGCCGCCGCCGAGAACGATTGGTTTCGCGATGAGTTCGTGACGCTGCACGACGGCGACGCTCTCGGACTTCCCGTGGCGAGCGACTCGGTCGACGTGGCCGCCCAGAACTGCCTGTTCAACATCTTCGAGGAGGCTGACCTGCGGACGGCGCTCGCCGAAGTGCATCGCGTGCTGAAGCGCGGGGGTCGATTCGTCCTCTCGGACCCGGTCACCCCCGAGCCCCTGCCCGAGCACCTCACCGGGGACGAGACGCTCCGGGCCATGTGTCTCTCCGGCGCTCCCACCTACGAGCGGTACATCGAGATGCTGGTCGATACCGGGTTCGGGATGATCGAGGTGAGGGCGCGGCGGCCGTACCGGCTGCTCGATCCGGAGCGTTACGGTCTGGAGAGGCCCATTCTGCTCGAGAGCCTCGAAGTCGCCGCGTTCAAGGACCCCATCCCCGCGGACGGCGCCTGCGTGTTCACGGGGCGCACGGCGATCTACTTCGGTTCCGGCGAGACGTTCGACGACGGAGCCGGGCACCTTCTCGCCCGCGACGCGCCTGCTTCGGTCTGTGACAAGACGGCCCGAAACCTGGCGAATCTCGGTCGCGACGACATCCTCGTGACCCCATCGACCTGGTTCCACGACGGCGGCGGATGCTGCTGACTCGCGAGTCCCGCCGCCGCGCCGACGTGAGCGTCGTGCACACCTCGACGACCGCGAACCGCGTGGACCGCGCCCCTGGCCTCCCTAGCCGTGGGATCGAACGTGAAGCAGGTCCCGGTCACCGCAGAGGGCTTTTCTTCCAAATCCGGCCAGTACCGGCTAAAGTTTGGCCATCTCTTCGCCGACCCTGAAATGAGGCGAGTTGACAGTGAAGCGGAGGGTCCGATAGTGTCGGCTACCTTCCTTTTGTTCTAATACGTCGAGGAGGCGTCCCATGATCGGCAAGAAGCCGGGACTCGGACCGGACAACGAAGAAGCCACCTCGGTCATCGGCGAGGGCTCAGTGTTCGAAGGATCCTTCGAGGTCACCGGGAATTTGCGGGTGGACGGAAGGTTCAAAGGCGAGCTCAACGTCACGGAAACTCTGGTGGTCGGGAAGAACGGCTACGTGGACGCCGCCGTGAAGACCAAGTGCGCCATCGTGGCGGGGACGATTCAGGGTGACCTGAACGCCTCCGAGAAGATCACGCTCCAGAGCGGATCCCGCCTCGAAGGCGAAATGGTGACCTCGAAGCTCGTGATCGAGGAAGGAGTCTCGTTCCAGGGCAGCTGCAACACCGCCAAGGGCGCGGCCCCCATGCAGCGTGCGACTCCCGAGCCCTCGCGGGCCGAGCTGGAACAGGAAGAGGCCAAGGTGATCGAGGAGAAGATCGGCAAGGTCGTCGAGGAGCTGGCCAAGAAGTAAGAGAGGCAGGCTCCCTCGGAATGGACGGGCCCCGGAGTTCTCGGAACTCCGGGGCTCTTCTCTTGAGGCGCCGCCGCCCATCACAGCGCCCCCTCCGCTACGCCAGTGCTAGTCGACGTAACCCAGCGCTCGCAGTTGCTCCCGAACCTCGTCCGAGAGTGCGTCGCCCTCCTGGGGCTGAGAGAACCAGCCGTTATCCTCCCCGGTCTTCTCCATCTCCGCCATCCAACGACTGAGCTCGTCCCCCAACCGCCGGGCGAGCGAGTCCGACTCCGGGGCGAGGTCGACCGACTCCCGCGGGTCCGACCACAGGTCGTACAGCTCGTCCCCGTGCCCGCGGCCCGTCACGACCTTCCACCGCCCCTTCTTCATGCCGCTGTCACCGTGAGCGTCCGAACTGACGAAGAGGATCGCGCGATCTTCGAACCGCTGCGGATCGATCGTATCGTTGATCAGACCCACGAGAGAACGTCCCTGAAACTCCGACGGAACCGGTAGGCCGGCGAGCTCCAGCACCGTCGGCGCGACGTCGACCAGTGCCGTGGAAGCAGAGATCAGTCGACCGCCCGCCCGTCCTTGCGGTGCCCGCAGAATCAGGGGCACGTGAATCACCTCGTCGTACACCGCGTGTCCGTGGCCGTACCGCCCGTGCTGGGAGTACTCTTCTCCGTGGTCCGACAGCACGACGAAGATCGCGTCCTCGTAAAGATCGTGTTCTTGCAGGAGTCGAATCAACTTCCCGACGAGCGCGTCTGCCGCTCGAACCCCGTTATCGAAGAGCAATCGGATCGCGCGCCGATCCTCGGGGCTCACCAGGCGCGACGGGCGGTTGAGCTGCTTGGGAAACGGCCGGAAGCCGAGGTCCGCGCGGACCTCCTGGAAGTTGCGCCCCGAGAATAGCCGCCAGTAGGGTGCCGGCACCCTCGCCGGTTCGTGGACGTCGTACGTGTGGAGGAAGAGAAATAGCGGCCTCGGGCGCT
>JALGZO010000273.1 GCA_025774865.1 bacterium
GTCAGGATCGATGGGGAAGAGGTCTCGCCCGATCTCGCTCAGATCAACTTCCTGGAGCGGACGCTGCGCACGAGCCGGGTCATCGACCCCCCCGTCGAGCTCGACCTCGACGGGGCGATCCTCGGCGCGATCTTCGTGTACCCCGTCGACGGCCTGCCGCAGAACGTGACGATGGAGTGGGACCTGTTCAACGAGCGGATTCAGATGGTCCCGGCGTCCGCGGTCGACCAGGCGGGGCCCCTGCCGACCTATCTGGAGCCCGACTTCAGCGTTCTGGAGTGGGAGAACTTCCTCACGAACCCGGAGCTGCCGACGCCGGCGGATCTCTCGCCGCCACCGGAGCGTCTCGCCCGCTGGACGTACGCGTCCCGCTGGCCGCTGGTCGTCGCGCTGATCGGCGTGATCGCTTGGTGGGTGACGGGCGCTTTGCGGAGGTCCGGTGACCTGCGCCGTCGGGCCGTGCTGACCCTTGCCGTCTTCGTCGCGAGCGGCGCGAGCTTCTGGTTCGGGAGGGAGGCGAAGCTGTCGGCGGACACCACGGGCGAGATCGTGGGCGGCCTGCTGCACAACGTCTATCTCGCCCACGCGTTCCGCGACGAGGGCAGGGCCTACGACGTCCTGGGTCGGAGCGTCACCGGAGAGCTGCTCACCGACATCTACCTCGAGACGCGGCGCGGTTTCGAGCTCGCCAACCAAGGCGGCGCGCGAGCCAAGGTCAAGGACGTCGAGCTCACCGAGATTGAGGCCGAACGAGGCGATGGTGGGGGCTTTGTCGCCAAGGCGACGTGGGTCGTCCGGGGCTCGGTCGGGCACTGGGGACACTTGCACGAGCGAACGAACCGTTACCGCGCGGAACTCGACGTCCGGCCGGCCGACGGTGCCTGGAAGGTCACCGAGCTGGAGCTCCTGGACGAAGAGCGGTTGTGAGGCGCTCTAGATTTCCTCGTCCGATCCGTCGGGGCTACCCACGACCTCGTAGAACGTGCTGCCGTCTTCGTCCTCGACCTCTTCGAAGAAGACCGAGTCGAACTGGAAGTACTTCTGACCGTCCTCCTCGAGCTCGGTGGCTTGCTCGGGCAGCTTGTCGGTCTGCGCCCCGACATCCGGCTCGCCGTTGACGTAGCCCTTCTTGCCACTCTCTTCGTACTCGACGTAGAAGCTGTGGTTCACGTAGTGGTAGGTCTCTCCATCCGCTTCGAACGACGGCGAGCCGGCCGGGATGCTGTCGATCTCCTCTTCGGGAGGTTGGGGCTCGACGCGGTAGATCGTATTGCCGGCGTCGTTCTTGTCCTCGCTGAAGTAGAGCTCGTCGAACTGGTAGATGACGACGTCGCCCTCTTCATCCCGGACAGCTTCCTCGGGAATCGAGCTCACCTCGGCACCGACGGGAGGCGCGACGACTTCGTACCCACCGGACACCTGTTTGAAGAACGACCAGTCGGCATAGAGGTACGTCTGGCCGTCGACGGTGACCTTCTCGGCGCCTTCCGGAAGACTCTCGGCCTTGTGCCCGACGGGGGCCGTGGTGAGGACGTATCCCTCTTCTCCCTCGTACAGCACCTTCCGGTACCAGGGATTGACGTGGTAGTAGGTCACCGAGTGGTACGTATACGTGGTGGCGGAGCTGGACATGGCGGAGAAGGCGACCACGGTGATGAACACCACGCCCACCCAGCGGGTGCGATACCATCGGCGATGCCGCCAGTAGCGATGGTGACGCCAGCGACCCCTGCGGTACCTGCGCGAGCGGTGGACCCTCCGCCCACGATGTCGGCTGCGGTGGCGCGAGGACCGCCGACTGCGATTTCGGTTCGATGCCCGACGCCCCGAGGAGCGACGCTGGGTCGAGCCACGACCCGATGATTTCTTCTTCTGCTGGCTCTTCGGCTGGGTGCCCTTCTTCTGCGTGCTCCGCCCTGTCGACTTCGTGGAGCCGCTCTTCGCGGCACCGGACCGCTTGGCGCTGGAGCTCTTGCCCCCGCCTCCCTTTCCTCCGCGTTGCGCCTGGGCTGCGCTGCTCAGGGCCAGCAGACCACCGGCCGCCAGTTTCAGAAGAACTCCGAGAAAGCCGCGTCTCTTCATCCCTCGAGCCCTCTCTAGCTGCCGGCCACCGGAACCATCTCGATGCGCTCCGAACCGGAAGGTGGACGAAACTTCGGGATCTCGTCGGCGGACACGGAAGTCGACCAGCCGAAGAAGCGCGCCGAGTGACTCGGCTGCCCGGGCTCGTCGACGAGACGGTAGGCCATTCTCACCGGGAACGGCTCCTCCCCCGAACGAATCCACATCTCGAAGTCGACGCCGGGCCTGCGGACGGACACGTGATCCGTCCAGTACCCATCGATGTATGCTTCGCCGACATGTTCCACCGAGAGGACGTCGTCCCCGAGCCAGAGCTCCTCCGGATCGTCCGTGAAGAGATCGGCGAAGGGTACGGGCACGCCGTACTCGCTGACCAGCTGATCGACTGCCTCGGGAATGGTGGGGGGTA
>JALGZO010000274.1 GCA_025774865.1 bacterium
TTTGGGGGAAAATCCCCGACGCCTCCCGGCGTTCTTCCCCAACTTCCCTCCGTGCGCCCTCCCACCGAAGCCACTCGCGGCGACGGCGCTATCTCCAGGGCCCGCCCTGAGCGCCGCCAAATGCCCCGTCTCGGCGTGCAGCCGCTTTTCCGCCGCGCCGCCGACGTTTGGCGCCTCCCTTGCAACATGCCTCACCGAGACCGCTCCGTGAGTCCGGGAGGACCCTATTGGCGTCAAAACGCTCTCTCCTGCTCGGGCCGCTCGCGGTCGCGACGGTCGTCTGCCTTGGCGCTGGATCGTCCCCGGAATCTGTCGATCGGAGCGCCTCGATCCACTTCGTCGAAGGGAACGTGGTGGATCCGCCATTCGCACGGTGGGGGCCTTCGACGGACGAGGTCTTCCTGGTGGAGAAGGGGTCCTCCTCCTACTCGGCCGAGATCCACTACGATCTCGGCCTGTATTTTTTCGAGCAGGCCGAGTACGAGATGTCTCTCACGCACTACCGAAAAGCGGCCGAGCTCGACCCGCAGTTCGCGGAGGCCTACTTCGGGATCGGGTTGTTGTTCTATACGCTGGGAGACGACGAGAACGCGATCCGGTACTACGAGCACTCCATCAAGTGTGACCCCTCCGACGCGGACACTCAGAACAACATCGGGTTGATCTACTACCGGATGGGAGAGCTCACTCGTGCGCAGGCCCACATCGAAGAGGCGATCCGGCTCCAGCCGCGCTTCCCGGATGCGTTCTACAACCTGGGGCTCGTCTACTACCAGCAAGACGATCTCGACGTGGCGGTGGCGAAGTTCCAGGCTGCGATCGACCAGGATCCGTTCTACGTACGCGCCCGCTTCAATCTGGGCGTCGTTTACTTCGAGCTCGGATTGAACGATCTCGCCGCGGCCGAGTGGGACAAAGTCATCGAGTCGGCTCCCGGAACCGCGCTCGCCCAGCAGGCCGAGCAGAACCTCGCCATTCTGAGGGACACCGCCCGCTGAGAAGGTCGGCGGCCGTTCCCTTTCGTTGCCCCGGAACGCGTTCTGAAGGAAACTCGGCGTCCTGGGCGAACGCCGAGAAGGGCGCGATTCGTTGGATCTCTCCCCGCAAATGATTCCAGTGTTCCTGGTGGCCGGGGGGTTCGCCGGGTTCGTCAACACCGTCGCCGGCGGCGGCTCTTTCGTCTCGTTCCCGCTGTTGATCCTGATGGGGTACCCCGCCCACGTCGCGAACGGCACGATCCGCGTCACGATCGTCATGCAGAATCTCGTGGGAGTGCCGACCTACGCGCGCGAAGGGTTCTTCTTTCCGCGGCAAGCGCTCGCCTGCTCGCTCGTCACCGTGCCGGCGGCGATCGCGGGCTCGCTGACCGCTGTACACCTCGACCCCGATCCGTTCCGCAAGTTGTCGGGAATCCTCGTCCTGCTGGTCCTCGCGACGCTGTTTCTACGGCCCGACCACTGGACGCGTCGCGAGTCGCTCGGGCGGATTCGGTGGGATCGCTCGTTGCCGCTGATGGCGGCGGTCGGCTTCTACGGCGGGTTCTTTCAACTCGGCGCCGGGATGCCATTCCTCGCCGTCGCGGTGCTCGCGGGCGGCTGGGACCTGGTCTCCGCGAACTCGCTGAAGGTGACGGTCATCCTCATCTTCAGCGCGGTCGCGCTCGCGGTGTTCGCAGCCTACGACCAGGTCGCGTGGGGAGCCGGCGTCGCGTTGGGCGCCGGAAACATGGTCGGCGCGTGGATCGGCGCCCGATCCGCCGTCAAGAAAGGACCCGGCTGGATCCGCTGGGTGATGGTCGCGATGGCGGCTCTCGCCTCCGCGCGCTTGCTGTTCCGCGGCTAGTGGATCCGTCTCGAAAGTTGCGTTGGTTGGCTCGGACCCTCGGACTCTAGTTCATCGCCGGGGGTACGGTACCTCGCCGCGAAATCTCCGCGAGGATCCGGTCCACCCCCGGCTGCATCCGCCCGAAGATCCCGGAGTCGCCGGTCATCCGGTAGACCCACCCACTTCCGACGCACAGCGCCATGAGCTTCTCGCCGACGTCGTCAGGGTCGGCGTCGTCGCGGAACTCTCCCGTCGCCTGGCCGATCCGGACGATGTTCGCGAAGTCGGCGATGAACGTGCGCGCCGCACGCCGCAACGCGATCGCGATCTCGTCGTTCGGATCGACGGCGTCCACGGCCAGATTGACGAACGGGCAGCCGCCTTCGAACAGCGCCGACGTCCAGTAGCGACCGTAAGTCTCGAGCGTCCTCGACAGTCGCTCGGTCGGGGTGGACGCGCCTTTGAGTTCTTCACGGAAGAAGCGCCGGGCGATTTCGACCGACTCCTCCACCAGCGTGAGGATCATTGCCCGCTTCGAGGTGAAGTGGGCCATGATGCCGCCTTTGGAGTAGCCGGACCGTTGCGCCAGCTTGCCGATGGACATCCCGTGGATGCCCAGCGTGGAGAGAAGCTGAACCGCTTCCGTGAGCAGGTTGCCTCGCCCCTCGCGGAGGACCGGGCGGATCGATGCCGCCGTCGAAGCCACGTCCGTCGTCATCCCTACACCTCCCATCAAAAAGCCCATGGACGAACGTTCGAATGCTAAGGGGTCGAGCCCGTTTCGCCCAGAAAGAACTGCAGGTTTGACCGGGGCGCGCCCCGGTGCTACGTTCCTCGCCTTTCGTCGGGGAGGATTCGCCATCGCCGTCGAAAACCCGGATAGCGCGTCCACCGCTCGTTCGCGCGTGCCTCGCTGGCTGCCCCCGCTGATCTGGGCCGCCATCATCATCGGGGCGTCCTCACTCGAGGATCTGCAGACGGTCGTTGGCGGGGTAGAGATCCGGGACAAGCTCGCTCACTTCGGCGAGTATTTCGTCTTCGGTTGGCTCGTGGCCCGCTCCTTCGACGGCCTCGGATGGGGCGCCCGGAAGCACTTCCTCTGGACCCTTGCCTTCGGCCTGTTGCTCGGGGTCGTCGACGAGCTCTATCAAGGCTTCGTTCCGGGCCGGGAGCGCAGCGCGCTCGACGTCCTGGCGGACGTCGTCGGGTCCGCGGCGGGCTGGTACTTCAGTCGAGAGGATCAGGCGGTTGGCGACACTCACGGCACTGCCGGGCACTCGTGACCTGATCGCGCCCGAGATCGCGCGATGGCAGGGCATGGAAGCGGCCGCTCGGCTCGTTCTGAATCGGGCGTGCTTCTCCGAGATACGAACGCCCGTCTTCGAGCGCACAGAGCTCTTCGAGCGCGGCGTCGGCGAGGCGACGGAGGTCGTGGAGAAGCAGATGTACACGTTCGAGAGTCGAAGCGGAAAGGACCGCATCACGCTGAGGCCGGAGAACACGGCCGGCGTCGTACGCGCCTTTCTGCAGCACGGACTCCGCACGGAATCGCCGCTGCCGCTCAAGCTCTGGTACCTCGGTCCCATGTTCCGCTACGAGCGCCCCCAAAGGGGGCGACAGCGCCAGTTTCATCAGCTCGGCGTGGAGACGATCGGCAGCGGAGATCCTCGAGCGGACGCCGAGGTGATCCTCGTCGCCTGCGAGTTCCTTCGCGAGTGCGGCCTGGACGATCTCGTCGTCGACCTCAACTCGCTCGGGGACCCGGAAGACCGCGACCGTTACCGAAAGGCTCTCGTCGAGTACCTGACCTCGGTGAAGGACCAGCTCGACGAGGACGCCGCCGGACGGATCGACCGGAGTCCCCTGCGCGTGCTCGACTCGAAGAACGAGCAGACGCGGGAGGCCGTGAAGCAGGCGCCGTCGATCCTCGAATTTCTCGGCGACGAGTCGCGCGAGCAGAGAAGCTCGGCGCCCAATCGACCGTGTGCGGCGGCGGCCGCTACGATGGACTCGTGGAGGAGCTCGGCGGTCCTCGGGTGCCGGCCGTCGGCTGGGCGCTCGGGCTGGAGCGCTTGGCCATCGTCCTCGACGAGACGCTGGGAGAGCGGGCGGAGCCCGGCCCCGATGCCTGTCTCGTCGCCCTGGGCGACGAAGCCCACGCCCAGGCTCTCCCGCTCGCCCGGGACTTACGAAGAGCGGGAGTGCGATGCGACGTGTCGTTCGCGGCGGGGGGTGCAGGCAAGCAGATGAAGGCGGCCGACCGGAGGCAGGCGGCGTTCGCCGTGGTACTCGGGGAGGAAGAGCTCGCGAAGGGCACCACGTCCGTGAAGAATCTCGCGACCGGCGAGCAGATCGAAGTCGCCCGCGACGACCTCGTGGAGTTTCTTCTCGGAAAGGCCGTGCCGGCGGCGGGCGCCGGGGCGCGGAGGGGGACATGAAGCTCGACACCCGTCTTCGGACGCACGTATGCGGCGCCGTCGATGAGAAGCTCGTGGGTCGGACCGTCTCGCTTTGCGGCTGGGTCCACCGATCGCGCGACCACGGTGGGATGATCTTCGTCGACCTTCGGGATCGTTGGGGAGTGGTGCAGCTCGTCTTCCGCGGCGAGAACCAAGGCGGCAACGCGGAGCTCCGCGAGCGCGGTAAAGCGCTTCGCAACGAGTTCTCGATCCGGGCTGAGGGCGAAGTCGTGAAACGGGCGCCCGGAACGGAGAATCCGAAGATGGCGACCGGCGCGATCGAGGTCGTCGTCGGGAAACTCGAGGTGTTGAACACGGCACCGGCCGAGCTTCCGTTCCTGATCGAGGAGGCGCGGCAGGCGGGCGAAGAGCTTCGACTGCGTCACCGGTACCTCGACTTGAGGCGACCATCGCTCCAGGAGACGTTCGCGCTGCGGTCCCGAACATCCCTGAGCGCTCGCCAGTACCTCACCGGGCAAGGCTTTCACGAGATCGAGACCCCGATGCTCGTCAAGCGCACTCCGGAAGGTGCTCGCGACTACCTCGTGCCGAGCCGCGTGCATCCCGGGAAGTTCTACTCGCTGCCCCAGTCACCACAGCTCTACAAGCAGATCCTGATGTGCTCGGGCTTCGACCGGTACTTCCAGCTCGCCCGCTGCCTTCGCGACGAGGACCTTCGCGCCGACCGGCAACCCGAGCACACCCAGATCGATCTGGAGATGAGCTACGTGGACGAGGACGATGTGTTCGCGCTCGTCGAGGGCCTCATGGTCACGCTGTGGAAGGAGTCGCTCGGCGTCGACGTTCCGAGCCCCTTTCCGCGTCTCACGTACGCCGACTCCATGAAATCCTACGGCACCGACAAGCCCGACTTGCGGGCGGGCCCGGCGCTCTTCGAGGTGGCGGATCTCGCCGCCCGTTCCACGTCGGATCTGTTCCGCGGTGTCGCGGATCGCGGCGACCGAATGAAGGGGCTCAACGTCACGGGAGGCGCCGAGTGGTCGCGGAAGATCATCGACGAATTGACCGCCGTGGCGCAGGGCGGGGGGGCCAAGGGACTCGCGTGGACGAAAGTGGACGACGGCGGCGTGCTCGCGGGCGGCGTCGGCAAGTTCTTCGCCGACATCTCGGACGACTTGAAGGCCCGCGCGGAAGCGGCGTCGGGCGATCTCCTCCTGTTCGTCGCCGGCCCGGAGAAGGTCGTGAACACATCGCTCGATCTCGTGAGGCGGGAGGTCGGAAAGCGAAAGGGACTGACGCAGGGGAAACCGCCCGCGTTCCTCTGGGTGCACCGGTTCCCGATGTTCGAGAAGGACGAGGAATCAGGAGATTGGGCGCCCTGTCACCACGTCTTCACGATGCCGCACGACGAATGTCTCGACACCTTCGACTCCGACCCCGGGAGCGCCGTTGGCAAGCTTTACGATCTCGTTCTCAACGGAACCGAGCTGGGCTCGGGCAGCGTGAGAATCCATCGTCGCGATCTGCAGCAGCAAGCGTTCCGGGTGATCGGCATCGATGCCGACGAGGCGGAACGGCGCTTCGGCTTCCTGCTGCGGGCCTTCGACCACGGGGCGCCGCCCCACGGGGGGATCGCCCTCGGTCTGGACCGAATCATCATGCTGATGACCGGGCGGACCTCGCTCCGGGACGTGATCGCCTTTCCGAAGACGAATCGGGCGGTTTCGCCCATGGACGAGTGCCCGTCCGAGGTCGAGCCGGCGCTCCTCGACGACCTCGGGATCGAGGTGCGCGAGGCGCTGGAGCGGTCCTGAGGCGCCGAGGCGCCTTCGAGCCTCCTTGACTTTTTCCGGTCTCCTGCCTAGCCTCGCCCATTCTTCGGAATCTCGGAACGTCCGGGAAACGTGTTTGAAAGGAGGTGCGGACCCATGTCCGCCTTTCGTTTGAGGGAATCCGCGCTCGCCGCCGTGGCTGCGTCGCTCGCTGCGTTCGCCACGGGCTGTGGCTCCAACCCACCGTGCGAGATCGACATCTCGGCGGTCGACGCCGCTCGCAGCGAAGCCAAAGCTGCGGAAACGGCGTTGGAAGAAGCCGAATCACAGAAGGCTCAACTCCAGCGGCAGATCGATAAGGAGAATGCGCGCAAGCAGGAGCTGGAGAATCGGAAACGTGAGCTCCTGGCCGCGATCGAGGAGCTCGAAGGCTCATGAACGCCCGGAAAGGAGTCACAAGAGCGATGACGCGGACCGTGAACCTCCGGGCGCTTCCCGTGCTTGCCGGGGCAGTCTGCCTCGTGCTGGCGGCGCATGCCGGAGGCTGGGCCCAGAACTATGACATTTCCGAAGGGACGTACCTGACCGAAGAGCAGTACAAGAAGCTCTCCGGCGACGAAGCAATGGAGTACTGCGACAAGCTCGCGCAAGAGATCGACATCCAGAACGACAACGCGGCCGCCGCGAACGCGATGATGTCGGACATCGACAGTGCCATTCGGGATCTGCAGCGTCAGCTCGCCGATGCCCGCGCGGCGACGAGCCCCCTGGCCAGCGAAGTCGCCGAGCTCGAGCGGAAACTGAGGGAAATGCAGCAGCTGCCGCGGTCGTACACGGTGGTGAAGGACGACTTTCTCATCAAGATTTCCGAGATGCGCAAGATCTACGGGGATGGCAGTCACTGGAAGAGGATCTACCGCGCGAATCGTGACAAGATCAACGATCCCAACCTGATTTATCCGGATCAGATCTTCCTCATTCCGCGCGGCAAGCCGAACACTCACGTCGTCTACGAAGGCGAGACGCTCATCCGGATCGCCGGGTACGTGGAGGTCTACGGGGATCGGTCGCAGTGGCCACGGATCTACGAAGCGAACAAGGACCGTATCTCGGATCCGAACATCATCGAGCCGGGGATGACCCTCAATATTCCGAGGTAAGCTCCGACTGTGAGCTCCATGGCTTCGGCCCCGGCGCTTCGGCGTCGGGGCCGTCGTTATGTCGGGCCGATCGTCTCTCTCCGTTCGTCCCTGTCGCACAAGTGTGGTATGGATTCCGAGGTCGCTACCCCGGAGGACGCGGTGGACCAGTCACTCCCGGACTCGGATCGCATCGGCCAGTCGGTCGGAGGCCGGAATTCTGCCGGTGCTCCCGGCGCGGGCGGACTCCCTCCGGATCTGCTGGAGAGCGCGTACCGACGCCTGAGCATCCTCTCGCTCGTCGTATCCGCGCTCCTCGTCGTCAATCTCGTCATCTACTCGCTGCTCCCGCTGATCAGTTTGCCGGATCCCGGCCAACCGCCCGACCTCGTGGATCTGTTCGTGCTCGGAATGCTGGTGCTCTCGGGCGGAGTCTTCTTCCTCGCGCGGTCGCGACGACTCGGGGCGCGCCGTCTGCTCGACCTCGGTCTGGTCTACCAGGTCCTGCTCGCGTTCACGGGCGGCGTCGCGATCCAGCTCGTCGCGGGGGAGCCGCAGCTACCCCGGTGGGGAATCTCCCACGTCTGCATCATCATCCTCCTGTTTCCGGTGATCGTGCCGAACACCCCCGCCCGGACGCTCGGAGCGTCCTTGATCGCGGCCAGCATGGATCCGCTCGGCGTGCTGCTCGGCGGCTGGATGGGCCATGTCGTGCCGCCGGCGACCGAGATCGTCGTGGCGTTTCACTGGAACTACCTGTGTGCCGGGCTCGCCGTGATCCCGTCGCTGGTAGTCACGGGGCTCGGGCGCGAGGTCGGTAAGGCTCGCGAGATGAGCGCCTACCGGTTGATCGAGCGGTTGGGCGAAGGCGCGATGGGAGAGGTCTGGAGGACGCGCCACCACCAGCTCGCGCGCGACGCGGCGATCAAGATCATCCAACCCGAGAAGCTCCTGGCCGGAGACGAGGAGGCCGCGCGGCTCCTGCAACGATTCGAGAGGGAAGCTCAGGCGACCGCGACGCTCGAGTCGCCTTACACGGTCGAGCTCTACGACTTCGGGGTGACGGACGAGGGGACCTTCTTCTACGTGATGGAGCTCCTCGACGGGCTGGATCTCGACTCGCTCGTGCGCCGATACGGTCCGGTTCCGTCGGAGCGCGCAGTATGGTTCTTGATCCAGGTGTGCCACTCGCTGGCCGATGCGCACGCGCGCGGCCTCATGCACCGAGACGTGAAACCGGCGAACATCTTCGCGTGCCGCAAGGGTCTCGACAGCGATTTCGTCAAGGTGCTCGACTTCGGTCTCGTGAAGGCGCGTCCCAGCGTCGTCGCCGATGGTGCCACGATGGAGAACGCCGTTCTCGGGACTCCCGCGTACATGCCGCCCGAGATGATCCGTGGCGGAGAAGAGATCGACGGCCGCGCCGACCTCTATTCGCTCGGGTGTGTCGCCTACTGGCTGCTCACGGGACGCCTCGTTTTCGATGCCACTTCGCCCGTGGACGTGATGATCCAGCACGTGAACCGGGAGCCGGAGCCACCCTCGGTGCGGTCCGAGCTCGCCGTCGACCCGGCCCTCGAGCGGATCGTCCTCCAGTGTCTGCAGAAGGAACGCGATGATCGACCCCACTCGGCCGCCGCCCTCATGACGCGCCTCGAGGATCTTCCGATCGCGCGGGCGTGGACGCCCGAGCGGAGCTGGGAGTGGTGGGGCCGGCACACCCCCCCGGTTCCCGAACCCGTCGCCGAAGAGGTGGTGCCGGTGTGAATCGCGAACCGGACCTGGGTGCGGATATCGTGGTGGTCCGGACGTTCGCGAACACGGTCCATGCGGACCTGGCGGCGTCTTGGCTGGCGGCCGCGAACATCGAGTCGATGACGCTGGCCGACGATGCGGGCGGCGCGTACCCCTTCCTGCAGGTCACGCGGGGTGTGAAGGTCCTGGTGCGATCCGAGGATGCTGCCCGAGCTCGGGAAGTCCTGGATACGGCCGAGCAAGGGCTGGACTGAGTGTGTCAGGTGACGCGCACGATTTCCTTGAGCGACGTCGTTCCGGCCCGGACGTGGGCGTACCCGGCGACCCGGAGCGAATCGATCTGTCTCCGGCGCAAGAGCTCCTTGAAGTCGCTTCGGTGAGTTCGATCCGACTTCACGAGATCGGCGAGCTCGCCGTCGACCTCGACGAGCTCGAAGATCGCGATCCGGCCCCGGAAGCCCGTACCGTCGCACGCGTCGCAGCCGCTTTCCTCGTAGATCGCGGGAAAACCGTTCTCGATCTCCAGCTCGCCCTTCGTGTTTTCGTCCGGCGTGACCTCGACCTTGCACTTCGGGCAGAGCTGGCGGATGAGCCGCTGGCAAAGGACCGCGCGGATGGAGCTCGCGACGACGAAGCGCTCCAGCCCCATGTCGATCAATCGCATGAACGTGTCGATCGTGCCGTTCGTGTGCAGCGACGAGATGACCAGGTGTCCGGTGAGCCCCGCCTTCAACGCGATGTCGGCCGTCTCGCGGTCGCGCATTTCGCCGACCATCACGATGTCGGGATCCTGTCGCAGGACGGCCCGCAGCCCCGACGAGAACGTGTAGCCGGCCTTCGTACTGATCTGCGTCTGGACGATGTCGGGGAATCGGATCTCGATCGGGTCCTCGAGCGTGACGACGTTGCGCGTCTTCGCGTCCAGAATTCGCAGCATCGAATAGAGCGTCGACGTCTTCCCGCTTCCCGTCGGACCCGTGACCAGGACGACGCCGTTTGCCTGCTGCAGGCACAGGCGCAACCGATCGATGACTTCCTGCGCCATCCCCAACCGCCCGAGTTCGAGGTGTACGCCGCGCTGGGACAAGAGGCGCAGACAGACCTTTTCGCCGTAGTCGGTGGGGAGGGTGGAGACGCGGAACCGCGCGGCGCCGGAGTCCGTGTTCACGGAGAAGCCGCCGTCCTGGGGTGTCCGCTTCTCGGCGACATCGAGCTGGGCGAGCACCTTCACGCGGCCGACGACGGCGGTGATCAACGCTTTCGGTAGGGGGGGTTGCTCGACCAGAGTTCCGTCGATGCGGAAGCGCACCCGGAGATGACGCTCGCGCGGCTCCAGATGAATGTCGCTCACCCTCTTGGCGATGGCCGCCGTGAGGACACCGTTCAGCATCTGCGTGACTTTCTGTTCGTCGAGCGTGGTCGTCTGCGGCATTTCCTCGGTCTCCCGGCTCTGACCGCGCGTTCGGGGCGGCGCGGCGTCCCCTTCGGGTATCGGTGCCACGAGGGGACCATTTGACGCGCCGCCGCGAGATGCTGGCCACGAAAGGTCGGCGGCGTGGAGTGTAATGCGCGCGTTTCCAGCGACTTGGAGAGCGCCCGCTCAGCCTACCCGGTCGGTGGGTCGCTCCGTATCTTGCTCTCTTGCCGCTTCCGGGCGGTTTTGGCGGATTCTTACCGTCGGGGGGCTGGAAACCTGGCGGCAAGTTGCCGATTATGGAGGGGACCGGAGGGTCCGGCATCCTCCCGGCCGAACCACGAGGAGCCTGATTGAACGAGCAGTCCACCCGGCGAATCCAGCTGGGACAGCTCCCGCCCGTCAACCTGTTCGGGCAAAACGACGCCAATCTCCGAATCATCCGAGATACGTTCGGCACGCGCGTGGTCGCACGTGGGAACGAGATCCTCCTGGAAGGTCCGACCACCGAGGTGGAGAAGCTCCAGGAGATCTTCGACCATCTGATCTCGGTCGCTGAACAGGGGCGCTGGGTAAGTCCGTCGGACGTTCGCTACGCTGTGCGAATGGTTCGCGACGAGAACGGCCACCAGCTCGAGTCGATGAACGGCACTGAGGGACCGCGGCCGTTCCACGGCCTTCGCAAGAACATCGCGCCGAAGACCGTGCACCAGACCGCCTACGTCAGGGCCATGGAAGAGTGCGACATCGTGTTCTCGATCGGTCCGGCGGGAACGGGGAAGACCTATCTCGCGATGGCCGCCGCTCTCTCCGCGCTCAACCGTCGGGAGATCGAGCGGATCCAGCTCGTGCGACCGGCCGTGGAGGCGGGCGAGAGCCTCGGCTACCTCCCCGGCGATTTCACCGAGAAGGTGGCGCCGTACCTCCGTCCGCTTTACGACGCGCTCAACGACATGATACCCGTGGAGCGTGTGCAAAAGCTTCTGGACAACGGGACCATCGAGGTCGCACCGCTCGCCTACATGCGGGGTCGAACGCTCAACAGCTCCATGGTGATCCTCGACGAGGCGCAGAACACCACGCTTCCTCAGATGAAGATGCTCCTGACCAGACTCGGCCACAATTCGAAGGCGGTCATCACCGGAGACGACACGCAAATCGACCTCGTGCGCCCCGACGAATCGGGCCTTCTGAAGATTCAGCGCGTCCTGCGTGGCATCGAGGGCGTCCGGTTCGTACGCTTCGGTGACGAGGACGTCGTGCGGCACCATCTCGTGCAGGAGATTATCCAGGCCTTCGACGATTACGATGGCCGCACCGAGAGGAGAGGCCCGAGCCCCCCGGCGCCGGAAGGTGGTGAGGCGAAATAGACGAGTCATCCAGTGGTTCCGATTCGTCCCCCCGCCGACAACGCTACGGCATCTGCATCCGGGGTTTGAGCCGAGCACTCGGCGTCGACCGGGCCCGTCTGACGAACATGCTTCGGGATGCGCTCGAAGCCGAGCGTGCCCCCGGCGGCGAGATGTCGCTGTTCTTCGTCGGTGATCGCACGATGAGACGCATCAACCGAGATCATCGCGGCGTCGACTCGACCACCGACGTCCTCTCGTTCTCGTACATCGACGAACCGCATTCCGGCGAGGTGCTCGGCGAGATCTTCGTCTCGCCTGAGGTCGCGAAGCGACAAGCCGTCGATACCGGTTGCCGCGTGGCGGAGGAGATCGCCCGGCTGTCGGTCCACGGTTTGCTTCACGTGCTCGGCTACGATCACGACACACCGCGGACCCGTCGCAGCATGAGCCGCCGGGAGCAGCGCTACCTGGAGCGGCACTTCGGAGCGGGGATCACATGCTGAGCCTCGGACTCGAGGTCATTCTTCCGCTCGCGGGGATCGTGGGCTTCACGATGCTGTTGGCCGTGGCGGCGGCGGCGGAGCAGGCCTTTCTCTCTCTCACCGAGGCGCAGATACGCCGCCTCAAGGATCGAGAGAACGGAAAGACCGAGCGGATCTTGCAGTGGGTGCGAAGCCCGCACCAGGTGATCATCACGACGGTCCTGTCCACCGGCGTCTTCGCGTCGGGGGCGATACTCTCGTTCATCCTTCTCCTGTTGCGGAGCGACCCCGTGAGCGTCGGTCGGGTGGTGGGCTGGGGGCTCGTCGGTGGGCTCGTGCTCGCGATCGTCGGCCGCGCCGTGCCGCGCGCGATGGTCTCCGCGCGACCCGAGAGGTCCGCCTTTCGGCTCGTCGGCGTCTATTCGATCATCGCGGGCGTCTTCCGGCCGCTCACGTGGCTCGTCCGCCTGCTTCTGACGCGCGTGTCCGATGAAGCCCACGACGATCTCGTTGCCACCGAGGAGTTCAAGGCCGTCACCGAGGAGGACGAGGAGACGCCCCGTCTTCACGACGAGAAGCGGGAGCTGATCCATTCGATCGTCGAGTTCGGCGGCACGACGGCGAAAGAGGTCATGGTGCCGCGCATCGACATGATCATGGTCGAAGCCTCCGCACCTCGCCGCGAGGTTCTGAAGCAGATCGCGGAACACGGCCACTCTCGGATCCCGGTGTTCGACGAATCGGTCGACAAGATCCTCGGCGTCGTCCACGTGAAGCAACTCGTGATGGACGGGACGGTCGTCGGCGACGAGACGCCTGCCCGCGAATTCGTTCGTCCAGTGATGTTCGTCCCGGAGTCGAAGAAGATCGACGAGTTGCTCCAGCAGTTCCAATCGGAGAAGTCGCACCTCGCGATCGTGGTCGACGAGTACGGTGGAACCTCCGGTATGGTCACGCTGGAGGACGTACTGGAAGAGATCGTCGGGGAGATTGAGGACGAGTACGATACCGAAGAGACGCTGCTCGAACCTCTGGCCGACGGATCCTACCGCGTCGCCGCCAAGATCGACCTGGACGATCTCAACGAGGAAATGAACCTGCAGCTCCCGACGGAGCGGAGCGACACCCTGGGTGGGTTCATCTACGAGCTCGTCGGAAAGGTGCCATCTCAGGGCGAAGCCGTGGACTACGGAAACCTGAAGTTCGTCATCGACCGCGTCCACCGGCAGCGTATCATCCGAGTCCGGATCAAGAAGAAGGAAGCGGCCCGGGCGTAGGTGGATCGTCACGACCCGCCACGGGTCCTTGCTCGAGGCTTGCCGCCGAGAGGTGGGGAAGATGGGTGCGTTTCGCAGGTACTTTCTGACCGGGATCCTCGCCATCCTCCCGCTGGGGATCACGGCCTGGGTCCTCTACAAGCTCTTCGTCACCGTCGACTCCACGGTCAGCCCGTGGATCGCGCGCTGGACCGGCTACGAGATTCCCGGGATCGGCTTCGCCGCCACCGTCGTGGCTCTGTTCCTGGTCGGCGTCTTCGCATCCAACATCATCGGACGCACCATCATTCACCGCTTCGAAGCGTTCTTTGCAAAGGTGCCGCTGGCCAGTAGGATCTACATCGCGGTCAAGCAGATCGGCGAGGGCGTCATCGGGAGTCGG
>JALGZO010000275.1 GCA_025774865.1 bacterium
GGTCCGAGGCGCTCAACGGCCTCGGTGGAGACCGTCAAGCCCTGTGCCGCCGCCTGGCCGCGCCATCCGGCGCCTGGGGCGGGTCTCGATAAGTTGCCGTGATTGCGTGAAAATCAGGTTCTCGGGAGCCACAGCAGGCAACGCCGCCAAGGGCCAGGGGCGAAACCGCGTGTGCACGGCCTGAGAACACCTTAGAGGGAGATACCGTTGAACGGGCGCGTACACATCGACACCGACCGGGACTCGGTCCGGTTCGACCGGATGATCTTCGGGCAGTTTCTGGAGCATTTTCACCGGCAGGTATACGGCGGCGTCTTCGAGCCGGGATCGCTGCTTTCCGACGAGCGCGGTTTCCGAACAGACGTCATCGAGGCGCTGCGCGAGCTTCGCGTTCCCATCGTTCGCTGGCCCGGTGGGTGTTTCGTGAGCGCCTACCACTGGAAGGAAGGCGTCGGACCCGCCCGGCGGCCCGTCTACGACAAGGCCTGGTACGTGGAGGAGCCCAACACCTTCGGCACGGACGAATTCGTGGCCTGGTGCCGGGCGATTGGAGCCGAGCCATACATCTGCACCAACGCCGGGAGCGGGGACGAAGAGGAGATGAGCGACTGGGTGGAGTACTGCAACGGCTCCCTCGGTCGGTGGGCCGCCGCGCGGCGGGAAAACGGGTACGGCGAACCGCACAAGGTTCGTTTCTGGAGCATCGGGAACGAGAACTACGGGGGTCACGAAATAGGGGCGAAGAAGGCGTCCGCCTGGCCCGGCTTCGTGGCGGAATCGGCCAAGATGATGACGCGCGCCGATCCCACCATCCGTCTGCTCGCCGCGGCGCTTCCCGATCCGGACTGGACGCTGCCCCTGCTTCGCGAAGCGGGACCGTGGCTGTCCGCCATTTCCATCCACGGCTACTGGGACGCCCTGTGGCAGGAAAATCGTCCGTCGGATTACGCTGCGTGCATGCTCCGGTCCACAGCGCCGGAGGCGATGATCCGGAAGGCGGAGAGCGTGATTCACGTCGCCGGCCTGGACGGAAAGGTGACCCTTGCCTTTGACGAGTGGAACCTGCGGGGGTGGCATCATCCGCCGCTGGACGGCGCCCTGTTCGCAGACGTGCCTGCGCGGGACAAGAACGACATCAACGCCACGTACACCATGGCCGATGCGCTTTTTTCGGCTTGCTTTTTACACGGCTGCCTGCGTCACGCGAAGACCGTCCGCATGGCCTGCATGGCGCCGGTCGTGAACGCGCGCGGCCCGCTGTACGTGCACCCCGGCGGGATCGTGAAACGGACCACCTTCCACGTCATGAAGATGTATTCGGACCGGCTCGCCCCGAACGTGATCGACTGCTGGCACGACGGCGATCTCTTCGAGAGCGGAGACGGATCCGTTCCGGCGCTCGACGCCGTCGCCACGGCCGACGACGAGCGAAAGCGCATTGTCCTTGCCCTGGTGAACCGCCACCCGGAGAAAGGACTCCGGTGCCGGGTGCGCGTGAACGGGCGCGCGCCGGCCGGCGCGGCCGAGGCCGTTGTTCTTGCCGGCGACGGCCCGGACGCCTTCAACGACGTGGAGGCACCGCATCGCGTCGCCCCCGAGACCGTGGCGCTGGACTTTCAGGAGGGCGCCGTGGCGTTACGGCCCCACCCGATCACGATCTGCGACCTGCCCGCCGTCTAGTTGAGGGGCCCACAGACGTTGTTGACACCTGAGGGCGCTCTCTGAGGAACAATGGGGTTGTCGAGACTCCACACCCTCAGAGAGGAGATCCCCCAGGTGCGACTCCATCCTAACGCGAAGCTGACGCCGGTTCGGTTCAGCTTACGCGTACCCAGGCAGGCCTTCCCGACCTCTCGGTGCGCCGAACCTGCCCGGTGCGTTCCATGTGCAGGAGCACCACCAGCACCAGCATCATGGTCATCGCGCGCATCGAGCGCGGCACATCCGGGAAGACCGCCGGGGTGATTGCACCGAGGCGCAGCGTCCGGCTCGAGAGCACTGCCCGGATTCTCTCCGGATACTCGAGTCCCCCGGCAAGGGCAGCGTTCAGCACCTTCTCGGCGCGGTGGTGGCCAACGGTCGGCTCCCCATGAGCCGGAATCAGGATCTCGGGCTTCAGATCGAGAGCTCGCCGCAGCGAGTGCAACGCCATTCCGAAGTCGGAGCGCGGATTGTTCAGATCCATGCCCTGCGAGTTCTCGAAGTCGATCAGGTCTCCCGTGACGAGCACTCCAGTGTCCGGAATCCAGTAGCCGGAGTGTCCCGTCGTGTGGCCGGGAAGTGCCATGAGCTGAATCTGCCGCTCAACCCCTAGGAAATCGCCATCGTCGAGAGCGCGATCGACGCGGAGTCGCGGCTGTCGTCCCCAGGCGAACCAGATGGCGAGTCTCGCAAGCACCGCTGGATAGGGGAACACCTCTCGCGCGAGCAGGTCAAAATCGGTGAGAAATCCGCGAAAGTTCTTCCCCGGATCTTCAATGAGTGGGATCT
>JALGZO010000276.1 GCA_025774865.1 bacterium
AAGGCGCGGACGCGTTCCGCCGGCTCCTCGACATCTACGAGGCCAATCCGGAGGGCGCGCAGACGACCGACCTGCGCCGCGAGACCGAGGACTACCTCGTGCACTGCCTCGCTCGGGCCGGCGGGATCTCGGCGTTCGAGACGCTCTTCGAGCGCACGGGGAGCCGCGCCTACGAGGCGAAGACGCTCACCTCACTCGCCCACCTCCTGCGAAGCGTCAGCCTGTTCGATGAGGCGGCTGCCGCCGACCGGACGTGGCTCGAGCGCTATCCCACCCACCCCGACGCCCTCGACGCGGCCCGCCGTCTCGCTCGGACGCTGGAACGAGCCGGACAGCCGGACGCGGCGCGGGCCGCGCTGCTCGAGGGGGCGCCCCGGTTCCTCCCCGGGTCGGAATGGCACGAAGCAAATTCTTCGCCGGAGCTCCGGGGCGAGGGAATCGAGTTCGCGCAGAACGCTTATCGGAAGGTCGCCCTCCACCACCACCACCGGGCGCGCGAAACGAACCAGGCGAAGGACTGGAGCCGTGCGCTCGACCTCTACGACAACATCGTCGAACGGTGGCCCGACAGCCCGGGGGCGCCGACGTACCACTACTACGCCGGGGAAGCAGCCGCGGCGCTCGACCGACGAGAGCAGGCCGTCACGCACTTCGAGGTGGCCGCCGCCTCGGACACTGCGTCCTTCCGCGCCGACGCCGCGTGGCAAGCCCTTACCGTGCGCGACGCATGGTACGAGACCGCACCCGGGGATACCGCGCTCGCGGCCGCGCTGATCGACGCGATCGACCAGTTCGTCGAGCGGCACGGAGACGATTCGCGGGCGCCGGACCTTCTCTGGCGAAAGGGACACGTCGCAATCGAGCACGGGCAGCCCGGCGCGGCGGCTGCGGCGTTCGGTGAGATCGTTCGCTCGCATCCCGACGACCCGCGCTCGGCGCTCGCCGCTCGCTATCGCGCGCAATCCTTCTACGAGGCTGACGAGTTCCAAGCGGCCGGGCTCTCGTTCACCAAGGCGGTCCTTCTCGCACAGAAGACGGGAAACGACTCGTTGGCCGTCGTGATCGCGCCGCTCATTCCGCACTGTTCGTTCCGCCACGCCGAGAGGATGCAGAAGAGAGACCCGGCCGAGGCGGCGACGCTGTTCGAAGAGCTCGCGCTGCGCTGGCCGTCGTTCTCCGATGCCGAACAGGCTCTCTACCGGGCCGGGCTCGCGCACGACGAGGCGGGGCACGGCGACGAGGCTCTGCGCGTTTGGGACACGCTCGTGGAGCGACACCCACAGGGCGACTACAGCCGGGACGCCTACCTGCAGATTGCGGACCGTCGAGAGAGTGAGAGTCCGGCCGCGGCGGCGGCGGCCCTCGCGAGCTTTGCGCAGGCATTCCCGACTGACGCGGACGCGCCGGCCGCGACCCTGCGGGCGGCCGACCTCTACGCAGTGAGCGGGAACCCGACGCCGGCCGACGAGCTTCGGACGCGTTACCTCGAGCAGTTTCCCGACGACGAAGTGAACGCTCTCGAGATTCTCGAGCCACGTGCGAGGGAGGATCTCGCGCAGGTCGGACCCGAGCGACCGATCTCGGCCCTGCTCGGAACGGGGGAAGGTGCGGCGATCGACAGCGCGGCCGTGGGCACGCCCGGCGAGGACCTGCGCCGCTACCTGGACCTTGCCGCCGGGCACGAGGACCTCGTGTCACGGGCCGTGCTGGCCGAGGTGCACTACCACCGCGGGGTCGAAGCGCTCGACGCGTTCGAGAGCGTCCGACTCACCCTGCCGCTCGAGAACGCGATCCGGGTCAAGAAGGAGCACTTGGAGAAGGTGCTGGGTGAGCTGCGTGCCTGTGCCGCCCACGAGGTGTCGCCGTGGAATCGCGCCGCGGCGTATCAGATCGGCTCCAGCCTCATCGGCTTCGGCGACGCGCTGGGCGCGAGCGAACGGCCCCGAGGCCTCGCCGGCGACGACCTGGCGGCCTACGAAGACGTGCTGGAAGAGCAAAGCTACGAGTTCTTCGACAAGGGTGAGGGAGCGTGGATCCTCCTGCTCCGGCGGGCGGCGGAGGCGGACGTCGAAGACGAGTGGGTCGAGCGCGCCCGCGACGATCTGTGGCCCCGGTTGGCGTCGCGCTTCATCCACCGACCGGAGCTCGAGCATCCACTCGTTCTCTTGAATCCCCCGGAAGGAGTCGACCAATGAGGCGGTGGTTCGTCGGCGTCGCGGTGGTCGCGGCCGCGTCGATCATCGGTTGCGGCGGCCCGGCTCACGGTCCGCGTCTGGATCCCACGCTCGTTGCGGGTCAGATCGCAGCCGACCCCGGGAATCCGTACTGGCGCTATCGACAGGCGGAGATCCACGTCGCGTCGGGCGACCACCCCGGCGCCGAGTCGGAGCTTCGTGCCGCCCTGGAATCCGACCCCGGCCACGCGGCGGCGTGGGCACTTCTCTCGCGAGTCTGGTTCGAGACCGGCCGCCACGACGAGGCGGTGCGCGC
>JALGZO010000277.1 GCA_025774865.1 bacterium
CCGTGCGAGGAATGCCCCGAGACATTCGTGCCCTGGCCGGCCGTTCGTCACGGTTGCTACCGAGGCAGTCGGACCGCCAGCGCCACGGTGGCCGCCACATCGGTCGTTCACCGTGTGCTGGGGACGTGGGAGCGTCTCGTGGACGCGTACATCGTTCTGACCGAGTTCTCCCGCCGGAAGTTCGAGGAGTTCGGTCTCCCGGCCGAAAAGCTGCACGTGAAGCCCAACTTCCTCTTCCCGGAGCCGTCGGGCGGCGACGGGGGAGGGGATCATGCGCTCTTCGTCGGACGGCTCTCTCAAGAGAAGGGAATCGAAACCCTGCTGAACGCACTGGAACATCTACGCGGACGGATCCCCACCGTGATTGTCGGAGACGGTCCACTGGCCTCACGCGTGGAGCAAGCCACGAAAGCCGTTCCACGGTTGCAATGGTTGGGGCAGCGGTCGCTCGGCGAGATCTACGACTTGATGGGACGAGCGCGATTCCTGGTCGTCCCCTCACATTCGTACGAAACGTTCGGGCGAGTCATCGTGGAGGCGTTTGCCTGCGGAACGCCCGTCATCGTCTCCCGGGTCGGTGCGCCGGCCGAGCTCGTCGACGACGGACGAACGGGCCTCCTGTTCCGCTCCGGAGACTCCGACGATCTCGCCCGCGCGATGACTTGGGCAGATGCGCATCGGTCGGAGCTCACCGAGATGCGGAAGGCGGCACGTGCGGAGTTCGAGTCGAAATACACTGCGGAGCGAAACTACGGCGTACTCATGGACATCTACGGCCGGGCGGGGCGGGCGGCCGGCTTGAGCGTGGGTCCCGGTACGTCGCCTCTCGCCCCGGCCAACCTGAGTGGTGCGCCCCATGGCCGGTGACCTACGACACGTGGCGATGTTCTGTCATGGAATCGACAACCGGGCGATTCCGCAATTGTGCATCGAGCTGTCCGGTCATTTCGCGCGCACGGGTATCGACGCGACGCTGGTAGGCGCTCGCGTGAGTCCGGAAGCTCGTTCACGTATCCCTGACGGCGTGCGGGTCGTGGACCTGAATGCCCCCGTCGACCGAACCACCTTCGCGATCCCGGCGCTCGCTCGCGCCTTGAGGCGGCTGCGCCCCGACGCGTTCTTCTCACACGGCAACGGGCCGAACCGCGCGGCCGTCGTGGCTCACGCGATGTCGCGGACGGGCGCTGCTCTGCTTCTGGTCGAGCACAATCACTACAGCTCGTACGTCGCCCCGGATGGAGGCGGCTACCGACACCGGCGCCTCCGGGACCTGCTGACCGGCGGACTCTACCCACGAGCGGACCGCGTCGTCGGGGTCGCTCCGGACCTGGTCGCGGATCTGGCGGAGCGGTTCCCGGGTGTGGCTTCCCGCGCGGCCGTTCTCGGTGATCCGGGGCGCGACCCCGCGGAGCTCGCCCGCCTCCGGAACGAGCCGGTGGGACACCCCTGGTACGAGCAGTCCCCGCGACCGCGCATCGTGTGCTCGGTGGCGAACGTGATACCACGAAAGGGCCAGGACACGCTGGTCGAGGCCCTGCCGAGAGTCCGCGAACTCGCCGGGGACGTTCGGCTCGTGCTCATCGGACGCCACGACAACGAGGACTTTCTGAACGGGATGATGCAGCGCGCGAAGCAGCTCGGAGTGGCCGACTGGATCGATCCCGTTGGGTATCGGCAGAACCCGGTGCCGCTGATGGCGAACGCAGACGTTTTCGCGCTCGCGTCGTTGAACGAGGGATGCCCGCGGGTGCTCTCGGAGGCGATGGCTTGCGGGGTCCCTGTCGTCTCGACGGATTGTCCATCGGGCCCCTCCTATATCCTGGAGGGGGGCAAGTCCGGGTGTCTGGTGGAAATAGGCGATGCGCCGGCGATGGCCGAGGCGCTCGCTCGGCTCCTGACGGATGATTCATTTCGGGGGACCATGATCGAACGCGGGCGGGCCCGGGCGGAGCGGTTTACTCCGGCACGGATCGCCGCGGACTACCTCGACCTGGCGCGCCAGGCGATCAACGGCTGATCGGCGGACCGATGGAACTCCGACCGACCGTCCGAGCCGCCCGCTGGATCGGAACGGTCGCGCAGCGCCACATCTTTGCTGCCGGCTTCGCCGATACCGGTCTGTCGTCGCTCGCCACGTTCACGATCGGCGTCTTCGCCGTGCGGGTGCTCGCTCCGGTCGAGCTCGGCGTGTACGCGCTCGCGTACCAGGCCATCTTTCTCGTCAGCATCGTCCCCATGAGCCTGTTGTTCCTTCCGGCCGAGGTGGCGGTCGTCTCCCATCCGCCAGAGAATCGGGTTCGGTACCTGAAGCGCTCCGTCACCCTGGGTGCGATCCCGGCGGTGGTGGCCGGAACCGCCGCGTTCGGCTGGGTCGCCGTCGCACCGGCGGGGACGCCGGCGGACGCGATGTTCGGGCTCGCCGTGACTGCCGTCGCCGTCGCGATCCTTTCTCCCGTCCAGGACCACGTGCGACGGATGCTCCATTCCT
>JALGZO010000278.1 GCA_025774865.1 bacterium
GCGAGCGCCGGCTGGAGCTCGGGCACCGGATCGACCGCGACCGCGACGCCCGCGGGATCGAGCACGGCTCCGTCGCCCGCGACCCGGGCGCCGTAGACATCCGTGCGCTCGTCGAAGTAAACCACGGAGTTCCGCTTGTCCTCCCAAACCACGACGAAGTCCGACCCGTTCCACGTGACGGCCGGCCGCAGCTGCTTGTCGAGCGCGTCGCTGATCAGGAACGACGTCCCGAGGAACGTCCCGTCGGCCAGCATCACGGCGCCCGCGATGTCGGCGTGGGCCGATGCGACCGTGTGGGTGACCGCGACGAAGAGCGCCCGGTCAGGCGACACGGCGACGTCGGGGCGCCAGCCGAGTGGAACGTCGATCAGGCCGGGCGTGGTCCCGTCGGCCTCGACGATCGCCGCCGTCGTGCCCGCGATCGTGTTGTCGTGCGAGAGGTTCCGCTGCCAGACGGCCAGCCACCGGTCCCCCCAGCTCACGACGTGCGGGTACCGGGCGAAGATGGCGAACCCGCCGAGCGCGTTCGGCTCCGCGTCGAGGTTCTGTCCCGTCGTGCCGTCGACGCGCATCGAGTGCGTGGCCTGCCAATGGGGATTGTCGAGCAGGAAGTCGAGGCCGACGACGAGGAAGACCTGCCCCACCGCCGCGACGTCCGGGGCGTGCCCGTCCATGACTGTGATCGGGGTCGCGTCCAGAAAGGTGCCGTCGGGAAGCATCCGGCGCGCGAAGATCTGAAGGCCGTCGGACCACACGATCATGAACACCGACCCGTTCCACGCCGCGCCCGGCGCCCCGAGCGACGGCGGACCGAAGTCGTCCCCGGGGATGGGGCCGGTCGCCACCTCGATCGGCTCGGGATCGAGCGCCGTCCCGACATCGTCGATGCGCTGCACCAGGATCCGGCCGTCCTGTGCGCCGCGGCTGATGAACGCGACGAGATGGATCCCGTCGCCCACGGCGAAGTCGGCCTCGAGCTGCGCGGGAGCCCCGTTCGAGATCGGTGTCGATGCGCCAAGCTCGATGGACGGGGTTACCCGCGCGGTGAACACGTCCTTCGGGTCGTCCGCCCCTCGGTAGCTGTGGTTGTAGACGAACTGGAGTCCGCCGCCGGGAGCCGAGGCGAAGTTCGCGAAGAGGAGCCTGTGCCCGGGCGGCGGGGACACGTCCACGCCTCCCGGATCCAGCACCGTCCCCACCTGATCCACGCGGACGAACCGCAGCTCGCGCCAGGAGACCCAGTAGACGGACCCGTCCCAAGTCACCTCGACGCAGCAGGTCCCCTCCTGCCCTCCCGCGGTATACACGTTGAGCTGGCCGAGATTGCCTCCGGCGTGCGAGATGCGGACGGCGTCGATGCGCTCCGGCAGGCCGATGCGGGAGCGCACGACGAGGAAGTCCGTCCCGTCGGTGGCCACCTTCTCGGCGAACGGCAGCGGGGTCGTGCCGAGGAGCTGCAGATCCGTGGAGTAACGACGCCCCCGCGCGGGGTCGAAGGAACCCTCCCAGATGACGAAGTACTCGTCCTGGGCGAACGCGATGTCGAAGTCGATCAGGAACGACGTGTCGTGGATGAGAAGCCCGCCGGGATTGACGACCGTTCCGTCGCCGGCGATGCGGAGGGCGCGCAGAGGTCCCTCTTTCGCGAACAGCACGACCCACTCGCCGTCGCCGCCCTCGACTTTGTAGTTCCCGTTGTACCAGTAGCCGGCGGTGTCCAGTACGAGGGCCGGGACGTCCAGGACGGTGCCGTCCGGGGCGACGCGGACCGCGCGCAGCTCCGCGTCGTAGTACGAGGTCCGGGGGCTCTCGTAGACCACGAGCCAGTTCTCGCCGTTCCAGGCGACGCGCGGCTCGCTCTGGTCGGCGTACGTCTGGTCGATCACGAATGGGCACGTGTCGATCGGGTCGCCCTCGGCGTCGATCCGCGCACCGTAGATGTCCGTTCCGCTCCCTTCCGTCTCGAAGGGGTAGTGGTGATCGATGCTCGAGCGCCCGTCGCTCCACACCGCGAGGTACTGGTTTCCCCCCCGGGCGATCGCCGCCTGCTCCTGCATGCCGGCGGCCGCGCCGACCAGCCGGTCGCCGGGCGGGAACTGGAGGGGTGCGAAGGCCAGGTCCGCGGCGGCCTCGGCCGCAACGCCCAATGTGAGGACGAGGATCGTGGCGAGGGCGAGCCGCCTCACGCGGCGGCGCCTGCTCACGGCGCCGGAGAGTCTCATCGTGATCTCCTTTCGTGACATCGGGCCGCGGGGAGGGAACCGGGTCCCCGCGCGCCGCCGCCTCCCTGCCCGGACGCTGGCAGGCGTTCCTGAGCGAAGAGTCCGGTTCTCGAAGCACAGACGGGCGCCGGGGCCCTCTGATACCGGGAGGGTGGAGTGTCCGGCGTTCTCCGCGATCAGACTCTGAGTCGAGAGGAGTCCTGGCAATGAGCGTCCCTAGGTGAAGCCCCCGCGAATCCCGCAACGAAACCCAAAGG
>JALGZO010000279.1 GCA_025774865.1 bacterium
CCCCCGTCAGACTTCCGCCCTATCTTCCCAGGTGCACGAACTTGGTGGTCTTGGTTCCTGCCGGAGTCGTCAGCCGCGCGAAGTACACACTGTGGCCCAGACGGCGACCGCTGGCCGCTCGACCGTCCCAGGTGATTTCGCTGCGTCCGCCGTCTACGGTGCCCGACATTTGTCCCACCCCTTTCGAGAGCGGACGTGCATTCACATACGGCAATCGAGCTCACCCGGCACCGCATTGTCGAGACTGACGGGGAGCTAGGACCCGTGACGCTGGGAGTTTAGGACGAGTGTCAGGGCGGCTTGTAGAAGGGGAACCCCTACACGGCAGCGTCGTACGTGCGAGGGATTCCCCCACACGGACGGATCACGCGCTCAGCACACCGTGCTTCAGGGCATACTCGACCAGTGCGGCCCGGTTGCGGATACCGAGCTTCTCGATGCCGCGCGCGCGATACGTCTCCACGGTCTTCTCGCTGAGGGAGAGTCGATCGGCGATCTCGAGATTGGTGTGCCCGAGTGCGACCAAGTGCAGCACCTCGCGCTCACGCGCGCTCAGAGCTTCCCATGATTGGTCTTCGTTCCCCGGCGACGCGGTATCCGGTGGAACCAGACCGTCCACGAGACTGCCCGTCATGGCGGGATGAACGTAGACCTCCCCGCGAACCACGGCGCGGATCGCGGAGACGAGCTCCACGTCGGCTGCTTTCTTCGGGACGTACCCCGCCGCACCCGCTCTCAGCGCGCTCCGCAGATAGGACTCCTCCACGTGCATGCTGAGAACGAGGACAAGGCTCTCAGGGGAGACTTCTCGAAGAGCGGAGATCGCCTCGGTGCCGCTGAGCCCCGGCATGCTCAGGTCGAGCAAGATCACGTCGGGCTTGAGGTCGCGCGCCAGGTCCACGGCCTCCCGCCCGTCTCCCGCCTCTCCCACCACTTCGAGGCCCACCTCCCGGTCGATCAGGACCCTGAGCCCTGAGCGGAGCACCGCATGGTCATCGACCAGGAGCAAACTCGTATCAGTCATCTCTCTTCTCCCTCCCGCGTGGGCCCGTCGTGGACGAGTCGCCAGCCGGCTCCCCGTCCCCGCACGTTTCCAGGGGAATGTCCACGCAGATGCTCGTTCCCGCACCGATTCCGGATTCCACCGTGACGACTCCTCCCAAGAGCTCCACGCGCTCGCGGATTCCGTGGAGCCCGAGATGCGCCGTCGACTCGAGGCTGTCCTCCGGCTCGAACCCGCGGCCGTCGTCTTCAATGAGGGAGCGTACGTGCCCATTGCGACCCTCCAGCAGGACGCTGACTGCGCTCGGGTCCGCGTGACGGACGGCGTTGGTCAAACCCTCCTGCACGATTCGGTACAAGGCCGTCTCGACCGTTGGAGGTAGGCGCCGGCCCTCGAGACCCCGTGCCGCAAAGTCCACGACCAGGCCGTACCGCGTTCGATAGTCGGAAACATAGTGCTGGAGGGCCGGAACCAAACCGAGATCATCGAGAACGGGCGGCCGCAGCTCCTTGGCCAGGTCATGAACGTCGTTCAACGTCTGGGCCGTCATCCTTCGCAGTTCGTCCAGCCGGGTCTGAGACTCGGCTCCCGGGCACGCCTCACGCAGCCCCTGCAGCCCGACCATGAGGTACGTGAGGGCCTGACTCGTCTCGTCATGAAGCTCACGGGCGATTCGCTTCCGCTCTTCCTCCTGAGCGGAAACCACTCTTTCCAGCAACTGCCCCCGGAGGCGGTCTCGCTCGGCGCGCGCCTCGTTCGCCTTGGAGAGCGCGGCCGTCATGCTATTGAACGCTTCCGCAAGCACACCGATCTCGTCCTTCGCCCAGCTCCCGACCGTGCGTGAGAGATCCCCTTTGGCAACGGCATTGACCGCCTCGACCAGGGCCCTGATCGGGCGGGTGAGGATCCAGGTCAACCCCGCGACGATGAGACCGATCAAGGCCACGGCGGTCGTGGTCAGCGCCAGCTGGGCCGTGATTCTATTCAGCGTCATCCGGAGACCCGCCTCGGAAACGCCGACCCGAGCCGTGCCCGCTCGGCCACCGAATATCGGCGCCGCGGTATCCCACACGGGTCCCTCATCCGTCGCCAGCGGCGTCGTGACGTGATGCGCTCTTTCGGCGCAGGCGTTCGCGTTCACGAGCCCTCTCGGGAAGCCACCATCAAAAGTGTGGGCCAGCACCGCACCGTTCTCGTCGAGTATGAACGCATAACGGACATCGCGATCGGTCTGGACCGTATCTCGAAGTAACTCGTGCAGCTCGAACAAGTCATCGGTCAAGACCAGGTCCGCGGCGCGGGCTGCCACGTCACGCGCGATCGTGACGCTCTGCTCCTGCAGGTGAAATCGCAGAGCAGAAGCCATTGTCGTGCGCGTCTGCAGAGTGAAACCGAGGCCCAGGATGACGATCAGGGCCAGGATGATCCCCAGAATCTTCGTGCGGACGCTGACGGCCCCCGCCACCGTCCAGGTGCGTTCGGCCAGGATGTGTAACCAATCGCGTCGCATCTGCCGTTCCTATTCGATCTCTCGCTGCACCGTTCGCAGCAGCTCCCGAACGGACTGGTAGGCGTCGTCCTCGACGACGACGAATTCGTCGATGTCCAATCCCGCCAGCGCTTCGCTGCCGGCGGGATCTTCGACCATGTTCAGAAACACATCCTCCAGTTGAACTCGGAGCTGCGGTCGAATCCGTGGTGAAACAACGACAGGCGGAGTCCCGAACGGAGGTGAGCGATGGATGACCCGAATCCGCTCGTCCAGCTCCGGATCGCGGAAGAGCGCGAAGCCCAGAACCAGATTGTCGACGGCTGCGCCGTCCGCCAGTCCCTGGGAAACAGACCGGATCGCATCGTCGTGGCTGTAGGTGTAGAAGGTGCTGGAGAAGAAAGTCTCCGGGACCCCACCGAGTTGCTGGACGAGATAGTGTGGGTAGAATCGTCCGGTATTGGACATGGGATCGGTGAACGCAAAAGTCGCTCCCTCGAGGTCTGCCATCGATTCGGCCGGGCTGTCGCGGGGAACGATCAGAACGGAGTGGTAATCGACCTTGCCCCCGACCCGGGGGGCGACCAACGGCTCGATCCCGAATTCGTCATGACCGATGACGTACGCCATGGTGCAGACGAAGGCGACATCCACCTCGCCTCTGCGAACCAGATCGTTCGTCTCCGCGTAGGACCGACCGTGAATGAGCTCGACCGGGCGGCCCAGTTTCTGGGACAGGTATTCGACGAGCGCGCCGTAGCTTTCGGCCGTCCCTTGTGGAGAGACCATGTTGGCGACGGCCAGGCGTACCGCAACGACCGCATCAGGCGACTCGTCGGGCAGAGGCTCCAGTTCGGAGAGGTTGATGCGATCGGTGGGGGTCTGCTTCGAACATCCTGGGGAGAGGGTGCCAAGAAGGAGACAGATCAGACACAGGCTGCGCCTTCGCCGGACGCCAATGGCGGTGTCGCGCATCATGTCTGCTCGGCTGGCAGTAAGACGGCCACTCCGCGTCACCGGCTCTGCGGCCGTGAAAAGCAGCCGTTCGGCAAGGGATCCCTGATCATGGAATGCCACCTGCTACTCGGTGAGGCTCCAGGTCACGTGACCGCCATGGCTGGAGATTCCACCGGACATCTCGACCCGCCGCCCTCGATCGCCCGGTTCGAACCTCGGGAAACGAAGGACCGTGAAGCCGTATGGCTTTCCGCTGTCAGACAGTTTCTGGTGCGGAGCGCCAGTGATCGGGCGGCGGATGGCCAATCCACAGGATGGGCGACCCGAGAATCCTGGCGACATGACGAAACGCAGTCGAGAAGATGATCCTCGTCATGTGTGCAGCTAGGTGTTTTCACGCAGGATATCCGGAGACGGGATTCCGCCGCCTCTTCTCGCACGCATAACGTCCCGCCATCATTGCAGTTGTGGGTCCGGTGCTCCCGGCGGCGGGAGTCGGCCCGTCATGCCAGTCTGGAGTGCGACCAGATCCAGCCGCAGGGCCGCTCGGATACCGGCCGCCCGAACTGACGCGTCTCAGCTCCTCGCATGACGAAGATCAGGGTCCCGGCCCGGTCGGTGCGATGCCCCTTCACGACCGCCGGAGTGACGGTCCACGCCTCCCCCGCCGAATGTAGCCGATCCGCGGTCCACCCTGGGTGAACTCGCCGCCAATGATGTCCCCCGGGGCGCCGCCGTCCCACGCTGCCCCCGACTCGGCTTCGCCACCAACGCGTGGTCCGCCGCGTGGTCCGCGCTCAGCCACCTGTCTCGTCATCCGACCCTTCGTCCTCGTCAGCCG
>JALGZO010000280.1 GCA_025774865.1 bacterium
ATGGTCACCGTAGCCGGCGCGATGACGACGTCCTCGGCGATCTCCTGGTAGTCGGGGTGGCGGATGACCAGGACGTGTGTACCGACCGGGACGTCCGCCTTCCGCCAGGTGCCGTCCTCTCGACGCTCGAGCACGTCTCCGGCGAAGATGACCTCGGCGTCAGGCGGCTCGACGGTGGCGATCCCGAACGTGCCGAACATCTGACGCCGGACTTCATCGAAGAACTCCAACATTTCGCTGGGGTAACGCTCGGGAGGGTCCGGGCGCGTGTGACGCAGCTCGACCACGGTGAGGCACTCCCGGATCAGACCGCGAGCCGCTTCGTGCCAGAGCTGCTGCTCCTTCGCGCCGGACGAAGTCAGGTTGCCCCGGTACACGTGGGCCTCAATGAGGAGAAGATAGGTCTCCCGGAGGCGGTCCGGATCGAAGCGGGTCGCCTCGAGCACCGGCTCGAGCAGGGCGATCGCCGCCTCGTACCTCAGAGCGCCCATGTGGTTCTTCGCTTCTCGGAGATGGCGTTCGACGTCGAACGTGACGACCTCGGTGCCGTCAGGTTGAGCGGGGCTCGGCGACGGTTGGCTCAGGGCGAGCGCGGCGAGAGCGACGATGGTGTGCCGCAGCGGGGCTGTCACGTGCGCGCTCCTTCCTAGCGGACGCGGGCCAATTTCCTCGTGAGGCTGCCGGCCGGCGTCGTGAATCGGTAGAAATAGACGCCGGCGGCGGTGCGAATGCCCCCGGAGTCGCGGCCGTCCCAGATCTCCGTGTGGTAGCCGGCCGAGAGATCCTCGTCGACTAACGTCACCACGCGGCGCCCGACGACATCGAAGATGTCGAGCCGGGCGCGGCCGGGGGCGGGCAGACCGAATCGGATGCGCGCGGCGGCGCGGAACGGATTGGGTGAGCTCTGGTCAAGCACGAGCGTGGCGGGGAGGTGTACGAGGATCCCGGTCTCTCTCGAGACGAACTCATCGGTCCCCACGAGCAGCGTGAGGTGGTAGGTCCGGTCGGGTCCGAAAGACACGATCTCATGCTCTCGTGGCAGGCCGAGGCTCTGTTCCGTGTCGATGAGCCGGACGGTCCACCCTGCGGTCTGCTCCAAGGCTGCTGCGAGGTTCACCGCCTCGACCGCGGAGGTGCGCAGTTCGAGATCGAAGCGGTGCCCATCCCGATCGGGAGCCCGTACGTCCCGTCGATAGAGCCCCGATCGGAGCAACCAGTCGTCGTGGCGAGCGCCGAGCCGCACCCACGACCCGGGGGCGGAAGGTAGCGCGAGTCGGTCGAGCGGGTCGTAGGCATCGCGGGCTCTCTGATGAACGCCCAGGGCGATTTCGGCGGAAGCGCCGGTCACGGTTGTCGCGCGCAGCGTGGTCCGCCAGCCGAAGTCGGAGCGAGCAGTCGCCGCGAGAGCGCCAGCGGGCGCGTCACTCTCAATCGGCGGGATTCTGAGTCGCGCGACGTCGCTGGCCGCGTTGTGAATCCAATACCCCTCAAACGGCTCGAGGATGGCTGCCGGCTCGTAGTCGTAGTCGTTCTCCTCGGGAACCCATCGAAACGGTCCCGAGAAAAGGTCATCCGCTAGCACAGTCTCCCACGAGACCGGAAAGTTGAACGGGTGGCCCAGCATCGTCCAGCCGGGAGGGAGAATGACCTCGTAGGGCTCCTGAGTCGCGGTCGACTTGCCTACGAGCGGAGCGGTGTCGACTCGGTGGGCAGCGCGGCTCACGAGCCAGAACGCGCGACCCGGAATCGGGCGCAAGTAGTCGCTCGCGGCTCGGTCGCCGATACCGGCGTAACGGTCCTCGCCATTCACCCACGTCCACGCTTGCCAGCGGTTTGGGTCGTAGAGGCCGAACTCCGGTTGATCCGAGAGAAGCGCCTCGATCGTCTCCGAGGACGTGCCGAAGTCCATTGGCACACTCAGGAGCCGGTACCGCTCCCCAGCGTGTGAAAACGGCTCCTCCAGTCGCGGCACCGTCACCTGAATCTGCCGGGGACTCACGGATGGATCGCTCGCCGGATCGGTCAGGGTCGCCGTCGCGGTGGCGACTTCCACCCAATATTCGAGGCCGCGGGCGCCGACGCTCGCGCCGGGAATCGTCGCCTCCGGCAGGAAGCCCTTGAGTTCGATCGGGACCTGCTCGTAAGCACTAGCGCCGCCTTCACGGTGATGGAGAATTCCGCTCGAGAACACGGCCCCCTCCGGCAGCAGAACCTGCACGATGACACTCTGCCCCTCGAACAGATCCGGCCCGGTGGCCGACACGACGTCCGTGTCGATCGTCGTGGGAGACGAGACCGCCTGGAAGAACGTGGAATCATCGGGCGCGCCCGACGGATCGGTGTCGAAGACTCCGCTGTTCTCGACCTCGACGTAGTATTCGACGCCTACCTCCGTGATGTCGGTGCCGCGAATCACGCCGAAAAAGAAGTCCCCGGACGGCACGAGCTCGGTGGCTACGAACGGGGCGCCGCT
>JALGZO010000281.1 GCA_025774865.1 bacterium
GCGGTACCCGGAGGACTTCGACGGCATCGTGGCCGGCTCGCCGGCATTCGACTGGACCGGGATTGCGGCACTAGCGTCGCAGATCAACGCGGTCATGTACCCCGACCCCTCCGACCTGCATCGCGCCGTGGTCGGGCCCGCTGAACAGAGCCTGGTCGAGTCGTCGTATCTCGCGATGTGCGACGCCCTGGACGGCCTCGATGATGGGATTCTCAACGATCCCCGACAGTGCACGTTCGACGTCGGCACCTTGCTGTGCGACACCGAGAAGACGGACCAGTGCCTCAGCGCCGAGGAGCTCGCGGCCGTCCGCGTCGTGTACGGTGGCCCCACGGACTCGCAGGGGCGGTCGCTCTATCCCGGCTTCCCCTTCGGCGGGGAAGCGGCTCCGGGAGGCTGGGCAAGGTGGCTGACCGGCGGCCTGGCCTTTGCGGAAGACGGACAGGAGTTCCAGGAAGGCGTCGACATGGGTGATTTCGAAGAGCCCGTCGAGCCCAACGCCTACTTCGGATTCGGAAACGGGATCATGAGGTACTTCGTGTACAACGACCCCGAGTGGAGCTACGTGGGTTACGACTGGGACGACTTCGAGAGGGACGCCTCGACGGTCGCCCAGACCCTCAACGCCACGAGCCCGGATCTGTCGGCATTCCGGGAGCGAGGGGGCAAGCTGCTGATCTACAACGGCTGGTCGGACAACGCACAAACCTCGCTCGCGTTCACCGACTACTACGAGGAGGTCCTGGCCATGGACGAGACCGCCTCGGACGACGTCCGCATGTTCCTGATGCCGGGTGTCGAGCACTGTCTCGGAGGGCCCGGACCGTCCTGGGTCAATTTCCTCGAGGAAATCGACAAATGGGTGGAGACCGACGAGGCGCCGGACGAGATCGTCGCGTACTGGCTCGACCAGAGCATGCAGCCCACGGGGTCGAGACCGGTGTGCGCCTACCCGGAGGTGGTCCAGTACAACGGTGAGGGGGACCCCCGGGACGCGTCGAGCTTCAGCTGCACTCTGCCCGATTGACGGTTGACTCCGCTCGGGGATACGCCCTGATGACCAGAAGCGGCCCGCGGTCACCGCGTTGGGCCGGCACTTGGTCGGGCCGGGCTCGCATCTTCGTGGCGGGGTGCATCCTGCTCGCCCTCTCACCGCATACCGCGTCGGGTCAGGAGTCGTCCGAACCCTCGCTGCGACTCAGCGGACGCATCCACCGCATGGTCATGCAGGTGCGCGACGGCAGCGAGACGAACGGGTTCTTCACAGACTCGGATCAGGGCCCGACCATGCTGCGGGCGGATGCCAGGCGCGAGGCCGCGAGCGGCTGGTGGGTAGCCGGGACCGTCGAGCTCGGAATCCAGAGCAATCGCCCGTTTCGGGTGAGCCAGGACGTCTCCGACCCGGGAACGGAGCTCACCGTGCGGGACGCGGAGCTCGTCCTCGGGCACCCCCGCTTCGGCACCGCGAGCTTCGGCCGGGGATTCGCGTCGGCGTGGGTGCTCCCGTCTCTGGATCTTTCGGGAACGACACCCGGCGCGTCACTCGCGGTCGGGATGTTGGCGCCGGGCATGAAGTTCGTGGACGCGGCCACGAACGAGCTGAGCGACGTGCGGGTCAACGATCACTTCGCCGACGCCGAACGGCTCCTTCTCTCGGACCGTTTCCGGTACGACTCGCCCGCTCTTGCAGGTGGGATGACGCTGTCCGGATCGATCGCCGCGGACGCCCGATGGGATGCGTCGCTCCGCTACTTCCCGGACCCGGAGGAGTGGAGCGTTCGAGCCGCGGCGACGTACCAGCATGAGCCCTATCGAGACGTGGAACACAAGGTCGATCTCGGCGTGGCGGTACGGCACGAGGATAGCGGGCTGAGCCTGATCCCGGCCGTGGGCCGGTCCTGGGCGCTGGACGGGCGAGACGTCCACGGACTCTTCCTGAAAGTCGGTTGGCTGGCCGACCTCGTTTCGGTTGGGACGACGGCGTTCTCCGTGGACGGCGTCTCCATCCGAAACGCGGCGGTGTCCGGTGAACGCTCGGAATCGTTCGGCGCCTTCGTGCAGCAGCGCCTGTCCGAGATGGACCTGCTGATCTACTCCGGCTTCCGGCGCTATGAGGTCGAACGCCCCGATATCGGCTTGCGACCCCTGAACGTTCTCGCGACCGGCGCATCGTTTTCCTTCTGAACTCGAGGGGCAGGCTTCGGCGATTGCCTGCCAGGAGCCCTCCTGTTCCCGTCCTAGATCCCGTTGTAAGAGGGGCAGGAGGTCCGGGTGCCGTCTCGCCAGCCCGAGGGCCTGAGTGAAAGGTCGGGGTGGTGCCCCACATAACAAGGAATTGCTGCAGTCGCGGGTTGGCGGGTAGGTACGCTTCACTTGTTAGCGGCCAGGCCGCGCAGCAGAATTCCGAACCGTTGGGAAGCTCGGAAACGAACGGTCGCAGTGTGATCCTCAGAGTGCGATCATCCACCCCT
>JALGZO010000282.1 GCA_025774865.1 bacterium
TGGAGGCTCGCGACCTTCGCCCCCAGGCTCGTCGGGGAGAAGCTGACGTCGATCGCGTGCGAGTCGCTCGGCGCGATGGTGAATCCCGCGCCGCCGCTGTCGATGGTGAACTCCGCCGCGTCGCTCCCGGTGAGGGTAGTCGACGCCACATGCAGGTCGGCACTCCCGTCGTTTCCGATCCAGAACGTCTGCGACGCGCTGTTCCCGACGATCACGTCGCCGTAGTCGTGGCCCGACGGTGCCGCCACGATGTCGGGCTCGGAGACCGGATCGCCGCTGTACGATACGACCGACAGCACGGGGGGGTCGGCACTCTCCTTCGAGCCGAATCTCGTATTGTTTCCCGACTGTCCGGAAACCGCGAAGCTGTGTGCGGCGCCGCCAGTGACGACTGATGTCACGTCGAGTTCGAGCCAGCTGCCGGCCGTCGGCGTGTCGAAGGACGCTACAGATTCCCCGAGCGCGGGCGCGTTGCCGTAGTGGAGGTTCTCCTCGCGCCACGGTGTGCTCGTTCCCGCATAGTCGTTGCCGGTGACGTGGCAGGTCCCATCCGTCCCGCTGTCGGCGACGTAGAAGCGAAGCCGAGCCGAAATGACCGTGCCGGGTGCCGTCACATCGAACTTCACGTACGAACGATATGAGTTCCCTCCGCCGCGGAATCTCAGATCGGGGCTCGCGCCGTAGCTCGTCGTCGAGTTCGAGACCCTCAAGTAGGTATCCTCGGTCGGTGGGAGCTCAACCTCATGGCGCGTACCCACGCCGATCGTCACGACGACGGGGTCAGACTCGGCAGCACCGTCGTCCGCGCGGTACGAGAAACTCGTGAGGCCCAGGAAACCCGGGTCCGGAGCGAAGGTGAAGGAGCCATCGGGCGCGAGAGTCACGGTTCCGTCCGAGGGCGCCGCCGCGAGCGACGCGAAGATCGTGGCGTTGTCGATGTCCGTGTCATTCGCGAGCACACCCGGGGAAGGCACGAACAGCGTCCGGTTGAAGGGGGTCCCGTACTCGTCTGCCGCCGCTACGGGGGCGTCGTTCACCGGCTGCACGTCGATCGCGACGGACGCGGTGTCGAAGCCGCCGAACCCGTCGGCCGCCTCGTAAGTGAAGCCGTCCGCCCCGAAGAAGTCCCGCGAAGGCGTGTAAGTGAATGACCCATCGGCGGCCAGGCTCACTGAGCCACGCGTGGGCGGCGCCCGGACCGACGCCGTCAACGGATACCCTTCGGGATCCTCGTCGTTACCGAGGACGCCCGGGGCCCCGACGACGAGCGGATCGTCCTCAGCCACCGCGAACGCGTCCGCGAATGCCAGCGGCGGGTCGTTTGGATCGTCGTTCACGATCGTCCCGCGCCCTTGGAACTTCGTGATGAGCGCGCCGCCGGTCGCTCCGGTGAGGTTCACGAAGAAGACCTCGTCCGGCTCGAGCGTCCCGTCTCCTTGAACCGAGACGGTTATCGTCTGCGTGACGCCGCTGGCGCTGAACGAGAGTGTCCCGCTCTTCTGGACGTAGTCAGATCCGGCCTGGGCGGTGGAGTCAGCGGTCGCGTAGTTCACGGAAACGGAGCCTGTTCCGGAGCCGGACCGGAAGACATCGAACACGGCTCCGGTGGTTCCGCCATCGCCCTCCTCGACGCTGACGTCGGTGATCGTGAGGAAGATCTGGCTGCCGCCGGAACCGGTCACGTCGACGACCAGCTCGTCGAAGGTCTCGTTCGGGCCGTCGTCGGCGGTGCATCGGAGCTCGTACGTCCCGGGATCGCTGAACTGCGCGGTCGTCGACTGTTGATGCGAATTGCCGAATGAAACGACGCCCGGTCCGCTCTCCTTCGTCCACGTGACGGACGTCGATCCGTCGTCCTGGACGAAGGCGGAGACAGGAAGCACGTCCACGATGTCGATGCTCTGATCTTCGCCAACGTCGACACACGGCTCGTGATTGTACAACGAAGGACTCCCCTCCCACGGATCCCGGACGAAGTTCCAGGGATCGGTCGACCCCATGTCGACAGTGATCTCGACGGGCTGTTCCACCCCGCCCCGCGTCACCGCGAGCCGCCTCATGTTCGGCTCGGAGAACGGGTTGTCGTACTGCCAGATGTGTTTGTCCCCCATGACGTACAGGACTGGCTTCCCGAACGCCGCCGACGCGTCCTCGAACTGACTGAAGAACAGATCGTGCGATCCGCCCGGGCCGGTATGGCCGAAGATCACAGCCGCGCGGACCTGGCTCCGCTTGTCCACCATCTGGAAGTCCACCCAGTCGGCGTCGTCCTGGAGGCGCTCGTTCTTGTTGCCGCCGTCCCCGTTGGGAATGTTGATGCCCGCGAACAGGACGCCCTTGTGGACGAAGGCCCAGTTCTCGTTGCGGGTCGCCTGCCGCTCGAGGGCCCACGGGTAACAGAAAGACTCATCGAGGTCCGAGAGATGCTCCTCGTACCACAGCCACGCCTGGTCAGGGTTCGAGCAGTCGGTCCACTCGTTGTCGCCCACGAGGACGAATGCGGGAACGGCGAGCGTCTTCACCGCGTCCGCGACGAAGATGGCCCGTGACTCGCTACACGTCTCGCTCCCTGCGTTGATGTCCCCCACGTGAACGAAGAAATCCGCCGGGCTGTAGAGGTTGTGGAGATCCATGTGCTGCTGCAGGTCGGATAGCTCGCTGCTCCCATAAGGATAGTCACCGGTCGCGGAGAACGTGACCGGCTCTCCCTGCGCGCGCAATGAGGTGGGAGAGAGGGCCGCCGCCAGCAGGAGCGCCGGGAACGCACGACGGCGCTTGCTGAGTGAACCCGAGGTGCGAGATGCGGAGGACATGGACGTTTGGGTTCGCGGGGACTTGAGGGTTCTGAGAATACCACGGCGAAGTCGTGTGGTGTGACCGTAAAGATGCGCCGCGCCCGATCACGGTCTTTGGCGATTCAAATGCAATGGCGTGGGTCGTGCTTGAAAGCGTTGGTTGCAGGAGTCGTTATGCGGCGGAAAGAAATTCGCGCGCACAACGGATGAGCTGGAGAAAGTCAACAAAGACGAAGGGTGGGGAATGTCGCTCAGCGGCCGTCCCGGTAGCGAGCTTTCGCGCCGCCCCAGCTCTTGGCGAGCGTGGACATAGACGACGAGCGGCTAGTGAACGAGCCGCTGAGCTACCTCTTCCGGTAGTGGCCGCGCAGAAGCACTCGAATTTGACCCCACCCGGCGAAACCTCTACGATGGAACGTGACATCCTCCGCAGCGCCTACCCGACCCGCCGAAGAGCCCGGAGCCAACACCATGCATCGCATCCCCAGTTTCTTCGTTTGCCTCGCGATGGCCCTGATCGCGGCTCCATCGGCCGCACTCTCGGACAATCGGCCGGATGAGCGCCCCCAGATTCGGGCCGAGGTGACGGTTCAGACCAAGCGGCAGCTGGCGGAGCTCCTGGCTTCCGGCCTCGACATCACAGCGGCTCACGGAGCCACCTTCGAAGTGCTCGTCACCCGGGTCCGACTCGACGATCTGGTGGCCCGTGGCTTCCCCACGCGAGTCGTCAATCCGGACGTCTACGAGCGGGATGGCCTGCGCGAGGTCGACTTTCTGCCGGAGTATCTGTCCTACCCGGAAGTGGTCACGGCGCTCAACGGCTTCGCGTCGACCTACCCGGCGATCACCGACCTCGCGAGCATCGGGACGAGCACCGAAGGTCGCGACATCTGGGCGCTGAAGATCTCGGACAACGCCGCGACCGACGAGAGCGAGCCGGAAGTTCTGATTCTCGGCAACACGCACGCGCGGGAGCAGATCACGCAGATCATCTGCGTCGCGATGGCGGAGAGCCTCTTGTCGAATTACGGCAACGATCCGCAATTCACGGCGTGGGTGGACGAACGGGAGATCTGGATCGTCCCCGTGCTCAATCCGGACGGGCTCACGTGGGTGGAGACGAGCGATCTCTTCTGGCGGAAGAACCGCTGGGTCGATCCACAGAGCCTGATCACCCACGGCGTCGATCTGAACCGGAACTACGCCTACGAGTGGGGACACGATGATGCCGGTTCGAGCGGGTCACCGGTGAGCGCGCTCTACCGAGGGCCGTCGGCGGCTTCAGAACCGGAAACGCAGGCCATGCAGAACTTCATCGACTCGCGAGACCTCACCTTCTGCATCTCGTATCACGCCTACGGCAATCTCACGCTCTGGGGCCCGGGCTTCAAGCCGGCGATTCCAGTGGATCAGGATCTCTTCGTCGAGTTCGGTGACATCGTGAACCAGCAGAACGGCTACTTGCCGGGCAATACGGGGATGGGCAACATCTACATCACGAACGGCGTGATGGACGACTGGGTGTATCTCTCACCGACCCACTCCAAGGTCTACGCGCTGACGCCGGAGGTCGGCACCGATTTGGACTACTTCAATCCATCGGCCTCGCGCATTCCCACGCTCGTGATCGAGGGCTCGGTGGTGGGCTGGACGGCAATCGAGTACGCGGACCGCCCGGAGCGGTTGTCGCCGCCCGGACCACCCGCGCTCGACTCGCTTCCCCTGAACCTCACCGGCGACTACGACGTGACCTGGAGCGACCCGACCACGGCCGACACCGAGGTCGCCGTGTACGAGCTCACCGAGAAGCTCGGACCCACCGTCGTCGGCGACGACGTTGAGAGCGGAGACGGCCACTGGGACGTCGGTGGCTGGACCGTGTCCGGCACGCGGAGCTTCAGTGGATCGTGGAGCTTCTACTCGGGCATCGGCGACGGGCTCAACCACATCATGATGGCGAAGGAAGGCTACGAGGTGCAGCCGGGAGACTCGTTCACGTTCCGCGCCTGGTACGAGATCGAAACGAACTGGGACCACGCATACGCGCTGCTCTCCACCGACGGCGGTCGCTCCTTCGTCAACCTCGAAGGAACGGGGACGACCATGTTCGATCCGTGGGGCACGAACGCCGACCACGGGATCTCCGGATCCTCGGGCGGCTGGCAGCTCCACGCGTACGACCTCTCGGCCTGGGTCGGACAGACCGTGTGGCTGGGTCTTCGCTACTACACCGACGGGATCGTCGAGTGGGAAGGTCTCTACGCCGACGACCTCCACCCCGTGCAGACTTGGACCTCCGCGACCGTGCTGTCTTCCGCGATCGGAGGCAATTCGTACTCGGTGACCGGGCGAGCGGACGGAACGTACTGGTACTCCGTGCGTGGACAGGACGTCGAAGGGGACTGGGGTTACCCTTCGGCGAACATGTCGGTGACCGTGAGCCTCTCGACGGACGTCGCGTCCATCGGCCCATCGAGAGTGCCCTTCTCGCTATCGGGAAACATGCCGAATCCCTTCGCGGGTCGCACGTCCATCCGATTCAGTCTGCCGGCGGCGGGGGCGCACTCGCTCGTCGTCTACGACGTGACGGGGCGACGTGTCGCGTCGTTGTCATCGGGGTGGGCGGATGCCGGGGCTCACGAGGTCCGGTGGGACGGGCGAAATCAGAAGGGGGTGCAGGTGCCTTCCGGCGTCTACTTCTTCCGGCTTTCCGCCAACGGCCGCCAGCTCGACGAACAGGCGGTGCTTCGGCGCTGAGGATCGGTCGCCGTCGGGCTCAACGATAGAGCGCCTTGACGCTGCCCCAGCTGCGAGACTCGATCGCACTTGGCCCCCCTGCGCACAATGGATCGGACTGGCATGGGTCTCGAGCCGGAGTGCTGTCGTATCCGACGAACTGAACCGGCCACAGGAGAGCGTTGCAGTCGACGCCCCGCCGCCAGCCCGTCGGGGACGGACCGATGCAAGCGTCGATACCCCCTCCCTCGTCGATGAACAGGAGTGATCCAGCGATGATCGGAGGGGTCTGGCAGGAAGTGGCGAGCAGGAGGTCGTCGAAGCTTCCGGCGTTGAGGAATCCGTTCATGGCAGCGAAGGCGATATGCGTCCCGCTCGTCGTATGGATACTGAATTCGGCGCTTTGCACCCCACCCGCCACCGGGTCGGCGCAGTAGAACCACAGGTAGAGCTGGACTAGCTGGGCGATCCCCGGATCGCCGGTGTTGGACCGCGGATCCACGTCACTGTCGCTGAGCGTCCAGCCGAACCCGCCGGGGGCGCCCGGAGTCGACGTACGAATGATGACATCGTCCACCTGGGCTCCGTGGGGTCGACCGGCCGAGGGGTCCGAGACGAACTGAAACCCGATCCAGACCTGGTCTTCCAGCGGTAGGTCGAGAACCACGGTTTCTCCGGCTCGCCCATCCCAGGTCGATCCGGAGAAATCGATGCCGTCGGTGGAAATCCCGGCGAAAAAGGCGTCGAACCCCGGTTCGGATTCCAACTCGAACGTGAACGAGCATTCCGCCCAAATGAACTCGGCGACATCGAAGGGACCGTAGACCATCCACGTCTTCATTCCGTTCCGATAATCTTCGCCGCACCCGACGGCCTGCGCGCCGGCGGCAGCGCAACCGGCACTTCGAGCACCTTCGCTGGCCCAGCAATCCCAATCCCCCCATTGGGCGCCCATCCCAGACAGGTCCGACACGAGCCAGTTACCCATTCCGGCTTCGAACCCGTCCGAGAAGAAGGTCGACCCCGCTCGTGCCTTTGACCGAAGAACAGATTCGGATGCGGTCTTGGCGGTGAAGATCGGCTCTTGGAAGCGGGTGGAGGAGTCTGGCGGCTCCGAGACTTCGGCGTGAGCGAGTCCTGGCGAGATCACGACGATGCCGAAGAACACCGACGCGCCCGCGGCTGTACGGTGGAGCATCGGGAAGTCTCCCAAGGGGATCGAGTTCGAGCCTAGTCCTGGGGGAGGCAGACATCAAGAGGGCGACTCCCTCGATCAACTCTGACCCCAGCCTCCCCGCAGAGCCATGATCTCAGGAAGCCGCCGATCCGATCCCAGGCCACCAGCAGCGTCCCCACGGCATCCGAGAAGCCGCTCTGAACATCGCCGCAGCACGTACAGAAGTTGTGGGAGCCGGGCCCGGCCGCCGATGGCCAGCAGCATGTTGTCTCCCAGGGTGTCGCCGAAGTTGATGACCGACGAATTCTCCGACCAAAACCCGCCCACGAACAAGTTGCCGCCGATGGTCACGCCGAACTCGGCCGCCGCGACGCCGTCAGCCTCGTGGCAGACGAGCCAGAGCCAAACTCGAAGAGGCCGGGCTCGGGGAGGGGAGGGGCGGTCTGCACGAAGGGATCCGTGCCGCTCGCGCTGAGCGTCCACGCGTACGGTTCGTCGCTGCCCTCCGCCAAGGCGTGGCCGAGGGGGGGCGATCGCCTGTACTATTCCATTGGCGGTATCGCAAGAAACGTTTTCGCCGTATCGGGAGGGTCAGCATGCGTCAGCGCTTCCTTCGAATCGGATTCGCAGCGGCGTCCAGCGGCGTCATCATCATCGCCGGCATCGTCGCCCTCAGGATCACGCCGGAACCGACCGGGAACCCTGTCGAGGTCGAGACGGGGGGCAAGCACCCGAACGAGCCCGATCGCGCGCTGGAGTTCTATCTGGCGCAGCGGCTTCCGGCCGGGGAGCAGGAGCTTCCGCTGGAGCACCTATTCGCCAGACGGACCGAGATCATCGACCGTGAGGCAGCGGCCGAGCGCGCGCGAGGCGCGTCCGGTCCCGGCGGCATTCAGGGATGGCAGTCCATCGGGCCCGGCAACGTCGGCGGTCGCACGCGCGCTATCGTGATCGACCCGACGAATCCGAGTCGGATACTCGCGGCCGGCGTGGCCGGCGGCATCTTCAAGTCCACGAACGCGGGCGCGAGCTGGGCGCCGACCGACGATCTCATGCTGAACCTGGCCGTCTGCTCGATGGTCATGGACCCGACGAACCCGAACGTGATCTACGCCGGAACGGGGGAGGGCTACGGCAGCAGCATCTTCGTGCGAGGGCTCGGCATCTTCAAGTCGACCGACGGCGGGGACACCTGGGCGCAGCTCCCTTCGACATCTGCCGCTCAGGCGGGCAGCGTCTTCTACTACGTGAACAAGCTCGCGATCAGCGCGAACGACGCGAGCCACATCTACGCCGCCACCCGGCACGGGGTTCTCAAGAGCACGAACGCCGGCGTGAGCTGGGACATTCAACTCGCGAATCCCTGGGTAAACGGAACGCCGCCCTTCTCGAATGGGTCGAGCATGGGGTGCCTCGACCTCGCGCTTCGCTCGGACCGCGACCCGGACGTCGTGTTCGCGACGTTCGGGAGCTTCGGAAAGGACGGGCTCTTTCGCAGCGACGACGGCGGCTCCACGTGGACGGAGTACGTCACTCCGTACTACCAGGGGCGCATGACGATCGCGATCGCGCCGACCGACAACGACCGCATCTACATAGGCATGGCCGACAACGGCAGCCTCGCGCAGCTCGGGCGGATAGCGGATCTCTGGCGGGCCGACGACGGAGTCACGTTCAACTCCGTCCTCGACTTCGACTCCCACCTGAGCCCCTGGCTCTTCAGCTACGTCTCGATCGCCACCGGCTGTATCACCGGCTACCCCATCTACTCCCAGGGCTGGTACGACCAGGCGATCACGGTGGATCCCACCGACCCCGACGTCTTGTTCCTCGGCGGCATCAACCTCTACCGCTCGGACGACGCCGGCCAGACGTTCGGTCTCATGGGATACTGGATGACGTACGATCCACCGACGCCGCAACGCGTGCACGTCGATCAGCACACGATCGTGCCACACCCCGACTGGAACGGCACGACAAACCAGACCCTCATCGTCGGCAACGACGGTGGCATCTGGTACACGACGAACGCGAAGGCCGCGACGAGCCAAGAGGAATGTCCCCTCGGGGACGATCCGGGACCGCCGCCGGACGTCGAGTGGCAGCACTTCGAGAACGGATACGCGGTCACGCAGTTCTACCACGGTGCGGTGGCGAGAACCGCGGACGTGTTCATCGCAGGCGCCCAGGACAACAGCGTGCAGCGCGTCACGTCGACGGCGACGCCGAACGGGTGGGAAGAGCTCATGCGCGGGGACGGCGGATACTGCGCGATCGACCCGACCAACGAGCAGATCATGTACACGGAAATCCAGGGCTTCCCGACGATCCGGAAGTCGACCGACGGCGGCGATACGTTCTTTTCCGCGTCGAACGGCATCACTGACACCGACGGGCTCTTCATTGCGCCTTTCGCGATGGCGCCGTCTGACCCGAACGTCCTCTGGACGGGCGGGCAACGTCCGTGGCGCACCAAGGACGCCGCGGGGCTCTGGAAGGCCAAGGGTCCGGACTTCGTGGGGGCGTCCCAGATCTCGGCGATCGGCATCTCCCCCACGGACCGCCGGTACGTCTATCTCGGATTCACGAACGGCTACGTCGCGTACACCACGAACGGGTACGCGGGGAGCCCGGACTGGACGTTGACCTCGGCGGGGTTGCCGGGCGCGTGGGTGTCGAGCGTCGCGGTGGATGGGCAGGATCCCGCGGTCGCCTACGTCACGTTCAGCACCATCGGCGTGAATCACATCTATCGGACGACGGACGGCGGCGCCTCCTGGACATCCATCGACGGAATCGCGGCGGCCGGGGTTCCCGACATTCCGGTCCACTCGATCGCCATTCGTCCGACTGACTCGCAACAGCTCTACGCGGGCACCGAGTTCGGGATCTTCGCGAGCGACGACGGCGGCACCACGTGGGACCCGTCCAACGCCGGATTCGCGCACACCGTCGTCGAGGCGCTCGATTTCCGCGACGAGAATACGCTCGTCGCGTTCACGTTCGGCCGCGGCGTCTTCGTGACGTCGCTGGATGCGAATGCCACGAGCGCGCCGGACCTCGACGCGGTGCTGGCGGCGGCCCCGGGGCTCACCGCGGGACCGAATCCTTTCCGTGGGCATATCGAGCTCACGGCGACCTTGCCCGGCGCGGGACACGTCCGGATGAGCATTCATGACGTCCAGGGCCGCCTAGTCGCGGTCGTGGCCGTCGAGCCTCTGCCGGCCGGGCGCGTCGCGCGAGTCTGGGACGGACGGGATCACAGCGGCGACAGGATCGCCGCGGGAGCGTACTTCGCCCGGCTGGAAGGCGCCGGCGAGGTGATCACGAAGCGAGTCGTGTACATC